>JAPYWJ010000011.1 GCA_028276405.1 Hydrogenobacter sp. | reverse complement strand
ACAGTATCTCTTGGTTTATGAGCCTGTCATAAAGGATAACATCTGCAGATTTTATGAGTTTGTAAGCCTTTAGGGTCAAAAGTTCCACATCTCCAGGTCCTGCACCTACTATGTACACTTTACCCATTTTCAAAGGCTCTTTCGAGCTCGTCTAATGCAAAACTGAGTCTTTCCTTTTCTGGATAAAATACCCTTAAAACCCCTCTGTGAAACAGTTTTTCTGCGGTTGTTTTCCCTACAGCGCAAGCTATGACCTTCCTATTTAGAGCTTTTCTTAGCTCCTTAGCCACTTTCCTTTCCTTTGCTCTTTCAAAGATGTACTCTACTTGATATGCTGATGTAAAAAGCACCGCATGATAAAAACCCTCCAAAAGCTTATCTATAAAAGCATCTAACTTTTCGGTATCTGTTTCATATTTGTAAATCCAAACTTTTAGCATTCTTGCATTTGCCTTTTCCAAAAAGCTTTCAAGCTCAGGCATATCTTGACCGTACATCTGGACAAAAACTTTTCTACCTGCTATTTCTACACTTTTAAGAACATTTATAAAACCTTTTGTGCCCTCCACACTTTGAAAGTTTTTAAACCCATAACTTATTAACTTTCCCCTGACCTTATACCCTCTTGCAAAAACCTTACCTTTACTCATAAGATTCATAAAAAGCTCGTAAATACCACCTTCTTTAATCTTTTCCATTATGACTTCTACACCATCACCCGTTGTAAAGTAAAAAATCTCGGGCTCTTCTTCTATAGCTCTTTTTATGTTGTTCAGTATAAGGTCCTCAGGTAGATATACCATCTTTACCGCATCTTCCAAATAAGCTTTACCACCTAATCTGACTACTCTTTCTATAACAGATTCCGCTCTTCTTGTTGCGCATACAGCTATTCTTTTATTTTTCAACACCATGTAGGCTTATCCTCCTTCCTCCTATTAACTGTCTTAAGTTTTACATTTGTAAACTTAAGTTCTGGCTGTTTTGATATAGGATCTGTAAGGTCATTAGTCAAGGTGTTTATTACCGCTTGATGTGAGAATCCATAACCAAAAGCTGCAAAAAGGTGCTTTCTTTTTACTTCCCCAAATTTTACCTTCATTCTTAAGCTGGTATCCTTTGAGAAGATTTCAACCATATCCCCTTCAACTAAGCCAAACTCATGAGCGTCTTCTTTATTTATGAAGAGGAAAGGTTCTTCCTCACCTTTTAGAAGTTCTTCGCTTTTACCAGTTCTTGTCATGGTATGCCACTGGTTCTTTGTTCTACCAGTGATTAGGATAAGGTCCGCTTCTTGATAATCGTAAGGTGTAGCAAACATTCTCGCTTTACCGCTCTGTGTAGGAAATTCTAGTTCTTCATAAAGCCATCTTTTGCCCCATCTTTTTGGAAGATCTCTGTAGGTAAAGGAAGAAATATCGCATAATCTCCCTTTTGTGCACTGTTTGAGTTCATCAAATATCTCCTCTTCACTCTTGTAGGAGAAGTGTTTTCCATAGCCTAAGTGGTTTGCAAGTTCTGTAAAGATAAGCCAATCCGCTTTTGCTCCTCCAGGGGGCTTTGCAAAGCTGTTGTTAAAGGTTATGGTTCTGTCGGAGGCTGTCATAATTCCTTTTTTTTCACCCATTTGAGCTGCTGGTAATATCAAATTGGCAAAGCTACAAGTATCGTTCCAGTAGGCATCTTGCACGACGAGAAAAACCTTCTCAAGGGCTTTCCATACCTTGTCTAAATTTGGTAGAGTTATAGCGGGGTTAGTGCAAACCACCCAAAGGAGCTTTATTTTTTCTGCAAGAATAAGATCTATGGCCTCTGTTATGGTAGGTCCAGGTGTAGCTTTTATGCTACCCCTACTAACACCCCAGAACCTCTCCATAAATTCTCTATCCTCTTGATTTCTAACATCTCTATAACCGGGAAGACCGTTGGACATATAACCCATTTCCCTGCCACCCATGGCGTTGGGCTGTCCGGTAAGGGAAAAGGGACAACCCCTTTCGTTTAACCTCCCAGTAGCAAGGTGAAGGTTAATAAGGGCTATATTTTTATTTATCCCTTGAGAAGATTGATTTAATCCTTGGCACCAAAGAGATATAAGCTTTCTGCTAA
This sequence comes from Hydrogenobacter sp., assembly GCA_028276405.1. Classification (GTDB taxonomy): domain Bacteria; phylum Aquificota; class Aquificia; order Aquificales; family Aquificaceae; genus Hydrogenobacter. Next base: position 33,956 of record JAPYWJ010000011.1, on the reverse strand, counting down.
AAGCGTAAAGCTCTGCAAGCTCATATATATGCTTTTCTTCTATTTGGCATATTTTAGACACTACTTTTGGTGGGTATTTCTTGCATTCTTCAAAAGCCACTTCAAAACCATCTACATAATTTTTTACAAAATCCCAGTTTACCCATCCTTTCTCGTGCAAAAGGAAAAGCACCGCATTGAAAAGCGCGGTATCAGTACCAGCTCTCAACTGTATATGAAGATCCGCCTCTTTTGCTGTATCTGTTTTTATAGGGTCAATGACAACTAACTTAGACTCATGCTTTCTCTTTAGTAATCTTTTAAAAACAACAGGATGCGTCTTGGACATCTTTGTAAGACCGCACGAAGCCTTAGACATAGCCAAAGGGATTTTTGAACTGTATTCGGATATGGGAAACAGGGAAGATAGGAATAAAAACCGCCTGTATTTTTTGATAAAAGAGTTGGGCGTTGACGGTTTTAGAAAGGAACTTGAGCAGAGGCTCATGAAAAACTTATGGAGAAGGGGAGAGGAGCTTGTCCAGAAGGTTGGTGAGAGATGCGGAATAATAAAGCAAAAGAACGGACTGTATGCGGTGAGCCTTGTGGTTCCAGCGGGCATTTTTACTGGGACTGACCTTGAAAGAGTGGCAGAACTTGCCAAAAGGTATGGAAGCGGTGAGGTCAGGCTTTCTACATACCAAAACCTTTAATGTGCCGGAGGAGAACCTTAACGGGCTTCTTGATGATGAATTGTTTGAAAGATATGGGATCTCAAACAGCCCTTATTTTGAAGGGCTTATGGCTTGTCAGGGAAGCAGGACGTGTGCCTTTGGGGTCATAGAAAACAAACCTGACGCCATAAAGCTTGCCAACTACCTCTCGGAGAGATTACCAAGAGAGGAACCCATAAGAATGCACTGGTCTGGTTGCGCCAAGGGTTGCGGACAGCACGGTGCGGGAGACATAGGTTTTGTAGGTACTAAAATGAAGGTAAACGGAGAGGTAAAGTTAGCGGTGGATGTGTTTTTAAAGGGCGAAAAGATAGATACAGTTCCTTTGGACAGTTTGCATAAATATATAGAAGAGCTTCTTACAAGGAATGGCCTGTCATGAGCCTTTACACTCTACACCTTCTCTGTCCATGTACTCCTTTAGTTTGTTAAAAGCCTCTTCACCAGTCAAAAGGTCTCTAAGATCTTTTTCTAAGTGAGCAGGTTTTAGGCGGGCTATCCACCCCCTACCGTAAGGGTCTTCGTTGATGAGCTCCGGCGTATCAAAAAGAAGATCGTTCCTTTCTACTATCTCTCCTTCTATTATGGCAGGAACTGGTCCTGTCCATTTACCACTTTCAAGACTGGCAATGGGTTTACCTTTCTGAACATACTTTCCTACCGCTTTTATCCTTACATTTACCATTTTACCTGCTCTGGTCTGACCTATGTCTGTTGCACCCACCCTGACTGTACCGTCTGGTTCCAACTTATACCAAACCTGATTCTCTATATCGTAGTAAAGGTCAAGGGGTATCTTGCAACCTTTATAAACCTTTTCAGTCATCAAGGAGTATTTTACACGAATGCTCAAGTACGGATATATGACCGTAAGCATAAAAGGGGTCTGTGTCCGCAGAAAAAACGCCGTGAGAACGCACAACCACTAATTTGTCTTGGGATAATATATCAGAAATTGCCTCAGCTAACTTCTGGCTTCCGGAGGGCAAATTGGGGATCACCTTTACGCTTTTCAGTAAGGTTTTTCCTTCACCATCTTTTGGCACTATCTTTTTTGTTCTAAAGGACAGCTTAATTACAGCAGTAGGGTGCGCGTGCACAAGCGCAAGGTTTTGGGTTTTTATATATACCTCTCTATGCACCAAAAGTTCAGAAGATGCTCTACTGTCAAGGATGCTGGTTTTGGTAATATCCAAAAGTATAAAGTCATGCTCCTTTAGAGTTCCCAGGTGAGATCCCCTTCTGGTTATGAGCATTTTCTGACCTATTCTTACAGAAAGATTACCCGCCCTTGCATCCACAAGACCTTCTTCAAAAAGGAGTCTCCCCACTTGTATAAGTTTTCTAATGTGGTAATGCATGGTAGTTTATCCTTAAGAGGATCTCGTTTATCAACAGCATACCCCTTTCTTTTAATCTTATCCTATCTTCAGCACTTTCAAAAAACTCAAGAAGCTCTTCCGGTATAAGATGTGCATACTCCTTTGGTATACCCCACTTGGTTCTAAGCCTCGTAAAAAACATATCTTTGATAAGGTCATATCCTTCAAGTAATTCTATACACTCTACAGGTTTTTCCCCTCTTTTGACAGCTTGAGAGTATTTACTTATGTTTTTAGTGTTTCCAAGCCTTACATTTTTTACATAACTCCACGCGGATACTCCTAAGCCCAAAAACTCTCTTCCAAGCCAATAAGAAATGTTATGCTTACACTCGTATCCAGGCAATGCAAAGTTAGATATCTCGTAATGCTCAAAACCCAGACTTTTTAACTCATTTACCCAAAAGAGATACATATCCGCTATTAGGTCGCTGTTTGGAAGTTTGAGCTTTTCTTCACTAAAAAGTTTGCCAAAAAGTGTGTCTTCGTAAGGTGTAAGCAGATAGCAAGATAAGTGCTTGATGGGAAGGTCCATCAAAACCTTAAGCTCTTCCTTTAGATCCTTTAAAGTTTGGTTTGGGTACGCGTATATAATATCCACGCTTATGTTTTCTATACCTGCTTTGAAAGCAGAGTTAATGCAATCTATGGAATCCTTAACAGTATGTTTTCTACCAAGCGCTTTTAGCCCCCTTTCTGTAAAGCTTTGGACACCTACACTTACGCGATTTATTCCCAGATCCGCTATCTGTTTGAACTCTTCCTCTCTGTATGTTTCTGGATTACACTCTATAGTAAACTCTTCAAGTCTGGTGGTATCCACTAAAAGGGAAAGGTCTTTTAAAAAGGTTTTGTATAAAGAGGTGTCTATAAGCGACGGTGTCCCACCGCCAAGATAAAGGGTTTTCAGGGAAAAACTCTCTTCTTTGTAAAGCTTAAGTTCTTTAAGAAGAAGTTGTAAGTATTCCTGATGGGATATAAAGGGGCTTGTAAAGGACATAAAATCACAGTAAGGGCATTTGTATGAGCAGAAGGGTATGTGTATGTAAAGACCTTCTATCATAGTTGCTCCTCAAAGCGAATATCTTTTTGCATATACTCTCTTAAGATGGAAAAGCACGCACCTATGATCAAGCTAAAAGTTAGTACGCTACTTCCTCCAAAACTCACAAAGGGTAAGGGTATTCCTACGACTGGTGCCAATCCCATGGTCATCATTAAATTCACAAAGGCTTGAAAGAGTATAAGCGACACAGCTCCGCCCAAAAAGAGCCTCTGGGTGCCATCATGCAAACGCATACCGTAAAGAGCAAGCCTGTATATAAAAAGAAAGTATAAGGAGATGAGCAAAAAACTAAGCAAAAAACCCCACTCTTCTGCTATTACAGAAAATATAAAGTCTGTGTGTTTTTCAGGAAGGAACAAAAGATGTGACTGCGTACCTTTTAGAAAGCCTTTACCCGTTATTCCGCCCGAGCCTATGGCTATCATGGACTGTATGAGCTGGTATCCGCTACCCGCGTAGTCTGAGTATGGGTCAAGGACCGCCATGATCCTCTCTTTCTGGTAGTCTTTGAGAAAGTGCCAAAGGAGTGGAGAAAGTACTAAAAGGGAAAGACTTAATGCTACAAAGAACCTAATACGGGTACCTTTGAAGAAAAGTAAAGACAACAGGATCACAAAGTAGGATACCGCTGTACCCAGATCTGGCTGTTTTAGGGTCAAAAGGGTAGGCATAATAAAGGCAAGTAGCAGGATGGCAGACTCTTTGCTAACGCTTTTTTTCATGTGTCCCAATATGTAAGTGGAAAAGAGAAGAAGGGAAAACTTCATGAACTCTGAAGGTTGTATGCTCAAAGGTCCCAAATCTAACCACCTTTTTGCACCATAAACAGTCTTCCCAAAAAGAGCTACAAGCACGAGCAAAAAAAGGTTAAGCATGTATACGACTGTAGCCATGTCATAAAGTATTCGGAAGTTTATCCTTCCCAGCGCTAATATGATAAACCAGCCAAAAAGTATATAAAGCATCTGTTTGACAAAGAGAGAAGAGATACTTCCCTTGTAAGTGGCACTAAAAACACCCAGCAAGCCTATAAGCTGTATTAGTATCAGGGAAAGGAGTAGAGTAAGGTCTATGTATTTAAGCTTCATAGTATATAATTCTTGTGCAGTTAGGACATATGACAAGCTCTCCCAGCATCACTTTTGAGTAAAGGCTTGAAGGTAGTTTCATTCCACACCCTCCACACGCGCCAAAGCTTACTACAGGAACTATAACAGGGAGTTCCAGGCTACTTTTTAAGTTCTCGTACTCTTTTAATGCATGCTTGGGTATGCGATTAATAAGTTTGAACCTTTCCTGTTTCAGTTGTTCCAAATTTCTCTTGGTGAGTTCTGACTCTAAAGAAATATCCTCAAGTTTTTCCTTTAGGTCTCTGTATTTTACCTCCAAGTTTTTCTTTTGCTTTGTATAAGTTTGTTCCTTCTGTTTTTTTTCTGTCTGAAGAAGTTTCAGCTGATCTTTGAGCTTTATGACACAGTCTTCGTACCTTGCCTTTTCTCTCAGAAGGGCTTTATACTCTTGGGCTTTCTTTACCTTATTTAGTCTTTCTTCTGCTCTTTTTATACCTTCCATACAGATGGATAGTTCTTGGCTGGTTTGCCTTATCTCATCATCTAACTTTTTTAACTCAAGCAACAACATAGCTTCTTCTTGCTCCACTTGTGCTAACTGCTTTCTAAGTTCTACATCTTCTTGCGTTAACTTCTGTGTAAGTTTCTCAAGTTTTTTTATGTTTATTTCAAGCTCTTGAAGGTTAAGTAAAAGCTTTAGTTCTTCTTTCTCTATCATTCACTCTAATTTTTCTATGACGAAGTTTGAGTTGGTATATATACATATCTCGCTGGCTATTTTGAGAGCCTCTCTTACTATGTCTTCCGCAGACATGTCTGTATTTCTGTAAAGGGCTATTGCTGCTGACCTTGCGTAATCTCCGCCTGAGCCTATGGCAACTATGGGCTCATCTGGTTCTATAACATCACCGTTTCCAGAAAGTAAAAGCATGTTTTCCTTGTCTGCCACTAAAAGTAGAGCTTCAAGCCTTCTTAGGTACTTGTCCATCCTCCATTCCTTGGCAAGTTCCACGCTGGCTCTTAGTAGATTACCTCTGAACTCTTCAAGCTTTGCCTCTAACCTCTCCATAAGTGCAAGCCCATCCGCAGCAGAACCAGCAAACCCAACAATAACCTTGCTGTTGTGTAGCTTTCTTATCTTTTTAGCTCCGTGCTTTATTATAGATTGTCCAAGCGTTACCTGTCCATCACCTCCCATAACTGTTATGCTGTTTCTTCTAACTGCAAGTATAGTAGTCATGTCTTAAAGGGTATGCTGATCCAAAGCTCATCAAAACCTTCTTTTTCTCTTCTTATGTCAACTTCTATGCGCTTTATCTCAAACTGAGGATACTTGGAAAAAACCAAAACAAGATCATCCCTGAGCTTTTCTACAAAATTTGGTGGCAATCCCTTCCTCTCGTAAGCAAGCACCAGCGTGAGCCTTCTTACCGCATCATCTCTGCTTTTATTTCTCTTAAATGAAAACTCAAACAACTTTTACCTCCCGAACAGCTTTTCTAAAAGGCTCTTTTTATCTCCGTAATATTTTATGGGTACACTTTCTCCAGTTATCCTTCTTGCCATGTCCATTATAGCTTTTGAAACATCGTAGCTCTCTTCAAGAACTATGGGATCACCCTTGTTGGTAAAATCTACAAGCTTTTGCTCTTCTGGCACTACGCCTAAAAGGGGCACCTTGAGCATGTCCACAAGATCCTCAACAGAGAGCATCTCACCCTTTTTGACCGCTTCCCACCTTATACGGTTTACAACCAAAAAGTAATCTTTTTTACCCATGTTTTCAAGCAGTCCTATTACTCTGTCTGCATCTCTTACAGAAGATACCTCAGGGTTCACCACTACTATGGCAGTGTCTGCAGGAAGTGCCGCTATTTGGAAACCTCGCTCTATGCCTGCAGGAGAATCTATAAGCAGATAATCAAACTCATTAGTCTCTTTTATACTTTCCATCAGCTTGACCCACTTATCTTTGTCCACCGCATCTTTATTTTTTGTCTGGTTTGCAGGAAGAAGCCACAGAGAAAGACCTCTTTTGTCCTTTACTAAAGCTTTAGAAAAATCTACCCTACCTTCCAATACATCCAAAACATCATAAACTATCCTGTTTTCAAGACCCAGGATCATATCAAGGTTTCTAAGACCTATGTCCGCATCCACTGTCAGCACTTTTTTACCCAGTTTGGCAAGCGCTATGCCAAGGTTCGCAGTTATGGTAGTTTTTCCTACACCGCCTTTCCCAGATGTGATCACCATAACCTTTGTCATGCTTTCACCCTTTCTAAAACTATTGTACCATTTTCAATTTTTGCAACCTCTGGATATCCAGGAGAGTTTCTATCCTCATCGCTGGATATAGCAAGTTTTCTGCCTATCCTGATCTGTTGAGGTTCCATCTGAAGAGCAACAACTACCGCACTTTCATCCCCCAGTGCACCAGCTACTGCTATGCCTCGCAGCTTGCCTATTACTATTATGTTTCCGCTTGCTATAACTTGCGCATCTTTATTCACATTCCCTAAAATGAGTACATCACCGTTATGTTCCACCTTCTGTCCCGACCTGAGGTGTTTTTGAACTAGCAGGAGCCTGCTTTCTTCACGCTGAGCATTATCTAAGATGAGTTTTTTTACACTTTTTATGTTCTTAGAGCTTAAGAAAGCTTCTATTTGAGAGAGTTCCTCCTCGCTCAAAATTCCCTCACCGTCTATGAGGAAATAGCTACCACTGAAAAGTTTAGAGGACAGCCTTTCACTTATGTAGGAGATCACTTCATGAGGGCTTACTTTTTCCTTCACTTTTACGACCACTACAGGTAGCGTTACTCCCTTTATCTCTATCATTCCTTACCTTTTGGCTCCGGGGGAGGGACTCGAACCCCCAACCAGGTGGTTAACAGCCACCCGCTCTGCCGGTTGAGCTACCCCGGATACTTAGAAAATTATAAACACTTTTCCTTCTAAATGCCACTTTTAATAAACTCTATTCCTTGTTCGTAGAATGCCTGCTTTATTCTCTTTATAAGCTCATGCTTAAGGACTGACTGGTAGATAGGATCTAGCACTTTCAGTATCACATTGAAAGTTACGCCTAAATCTCCAAAGCTTTGATACCTTACGGAGGGCTCAAAATTCTGGTCTGCACCTTTAACACTTCTTTGTACTTCCTTGGCTACCTTTAGGGTTTCTTTTTCTACTTTTTCAAGGTCAGAGTTGTAACTCACAGTTATAGAAACTGTAATTAACAGGGACTTATAGTTGAGCAGTATGGAATTAACAAGCCTTGAATTAGGTATCACAAGCGTGTTATTGTCCAATCTTCTTATCACCGTGTTCATCCATGTAATATCCTGAACAAAACCTTCTTCACCGCTCTCTAATCTTACAAAATCACCTATCTTGATTTGCTTTGAGAGTAGTATGTTTAATCCAGAGAAGAAGTTAGAAAGTGTCCCTTGAAGCGCCAAGGATACAGCCAAAGCGCCAACACCCAGGGTGGTTATAAAATGCACCACTGGAATACCCAAAGAGCTCAAGAGAGTTATAAATCCCAGCGTGATTATGATGCTTCTGACAAGAGCAAAAATAAGACCCATGGGTGGCAAAGACAGATAAGCCCTGTTTATGTAGAACCTGATGACCTCTACAACTATGTCTGCAAGGACAAAAGTCAACGAAAGTATGAGTGCCCCTTGTATGACCTTTTCCGTCAGAAAAACATACTTTCTTTGCATATCAGAAAAGTAAAGGGTTGTGTAAAGAGCTACAGCCAACACCCAAAGAATAGAGGGTACTCTAAGTATTCGGTGCAAGCTCTTAAAGGCAGACCTTTTAGCTAAATAGAGAAGTAAACACCTAATACCAAGCAGGAGCAATAGGGACAAGGAGAATATTAAAGTGGGAATGTAAATTCCTTTCATCTTACTCCAAGAACAGGCTTATACCGGCTATACCGTAAGCTCCGTTTTTGTAGCATAGCTTTATTTTTTCCCATGTTATACCTCCAAGAGCATAAACAGGTATGGAAACCTTTTGGGATACTTCTTTTAGAGTACCAAGACCTATAGGTTCTTCCTGCGGGTGAGAAGAAGTTTTAAAAATGGGACTGAGGGTTATAAAATCAGCACCTTCTTTTTCTGCAAAAATAGCAGACTCAAGGTCGTGAGCGGAAAAGCCTATGATAAGATCTTTTTTTAATTTGCGTACCGCAGAAGGTGGCATACCCTTCTGAGGTAAATGCACACCATCAGCAGATACTGCAAGAGCTATGTCAACACGGTCGTTGATGAGAAGCAAAGCGGAATACTCTCTTGTTATTTCTCTTACCATTATAGCCTTCTGGTAGTATTCCCTTCCGCTTGCAGACTTTTCCCTTAGCTGTATCATGCGCACACCCCTTTCCAGAACTTTGCGCAAACTTCCAAAAAGGTCCTCTCCGTACTTATGAGTATCTACTATAGCATACATTCTTGGCAACATGGTTTTGAGGGTGTTTCAAAATTTTAGCCTATTGAAAAGTTTCTGTAAAGTGGTATAATTTTCCTTATGAAAAGCTTTTAGAGCTTGCTGGGTGCCCGTTGTGGGACCAATGGAAGGAACCCTGAAGACGGGAAGGATTTTATAATCCTTGCCACTGCCCAGCAGGTTCTGAAGGTAGCCCTCCTTTTGCCTGTTCTTGGGAGGAAAAGACTCTTCCCCTCCCGCAAGGGAGCGTGGGACAGGGTGAGGAAAGGGTTAGTTCCCTTATCCGCTGGGGGGACGATCCCGAGATGGGATTTTTAGAACAGCCTCACATGGTTTTTATCGTATATAATATAAACTCAGCCGGAGTGGCGGAACTGGCAGACGCGCTGTCTTGAGGGGGCAGTGCCCGTGAGGGCGTGCGGGTTCGACTCCCGCCTCCGGCACCAAAAGAATGGGACTGATAAAACACTCTATAAGCTTTTCCTTTGCTACCTTGCTAAGCAGAATCTTTGGGTATGTAAGGGATGCACTTATAGCATATTACTTTGGTGTATCCCAGATAACAGATGCCTTCTTTATTGCTTTTAGACTACCTAACACTTTTAGGAGACTTTTGGGGGAAGGAGGCTTTAATGCTGCTTTTGTACCCATATACGCAATGGACATAAAGGGTGGAAGAGAGAAGCAGTTTCTCAGTTCGGCTTTTACTTACTATACCTTGGTAAACCTTCTTATCACCCTTCTGGGCATAGTATTTGCTGAGGCTCTAATGACGGTCATAGCACCTGGCATCAAAGATAAACCTCACTTTGAGTTGACAGTTTTTATGGCTCGCTGGCTCTTTACATACCTGTTTTTTGCAGGACTTAGCTCTTTTTTTATGGCAGTACTGAACACAAGGGGCATTTTTTTTGTGCCGGCCTTCGCTCAGGGAATTTTTAACTTGGTGTTTTCCTTGGTTGTTGCTCTATCTTCGCATTCATTTGGTTTCTACTCTCTCATATGGGGTGTAATTCTTGGAGGAATGGCTCAGGCTCTTTTTAACTTACCTTCTGTGTGGAGGTCAGGGCTTATGCCGGGTTTTTCCTTTGAGTTGGATAAAGATGTAAAATTGCTCGTGAAAAGGCTTATACCTTCTTTGATAGGTTTTGGTGTCGCTCAACTGTCTTTTTTTATAGATACCTTCCTTGCATCTTTTCTGCCTCTTGGGTCCATATCTTACCTTTATTATGCCAACAGGATCTTTCAATTACCTCTGGGTGCTGTATCTGTAGGCATGGCAAACTCTTTGCTTTCTGCACTTTCTAAGGGTGAGGATACAAAATTTAGCATACATTTAGCCGCTAAGTTTGTAATCCTTATATCCCTTCCTGCTACCTTTGGTCTTATAGCTCTTTCAGACAGTATAATAGCCTTACTCTACGGCAGGGGTAGGTTTTCTGAGCACGATGTGCTTACCGCTTCTTGGGTATTGGGGGCATATGCTGTTGGTCTTACTTTTTTCTCCTTACAAAAGGTTCTAAGCAGTGTGTTCTTTGCAAAAGGGGACACTAAAACACCAGTAAAAGCTTCAGTGCTATCTGTTCTGTCAGAAGCTTTATTTGGAAGCTTTTATGCCTTTTTCTTAAAGTGGGGGGTTTTTGGTCTTGCTCTGGGAACTTCAACCTCTGCCCTCATAAGCTTTTCTTACCTTTTCTTAAAAATAGAGGGAGGTGTGATCGCCATAAAGGATCTGTTTATGATGCTCTACAAACCCTTTTTTGCCTCCATTTTTATGCTCTTTGTCGTATGGCTTTTAAAAATGTGGTTAACAGAACCCATCTGGATATTGCTGATCATTCCTACTGCGATGGTAGTGTACTTTTTAAGCCTTCTCTTTCTAAGAGATGCTCTATCCTTAACTCTTATTAGCAGACTCAAGAGCTTTGTTGAGCAAAAGGTTCAGTCTTGATGCTCTTCTTGACGCTTCGTTTTTGTGGATGACGCCTTTTGACGCAGTGTGGTATATAACGCTTATCACCTCAGGAAGGAACTGCTTTGCTTCTTCCAGCTTTCCTCCCTGGACCATTTTTCTGAACTTCTTTATGTAAGTTCTCATCCTTGATATGTGATACCTGTTTCTTAGCCTTCTCTTTGCATCTCTTCTCATACGCTTTTCTGCCTGTTTCGTGTTGGGCATTGTTTACCTCCTAAAGGTAGTTTTTTGAGGCAACGGGCGGATTCGAACCGCCGTAGAAGGGATTTGCAGTCCCTCGCCTAGCCTCTCGGCCACGTTGCCTATATCTTTTATTATACCAACAAGGATTATAATATGTGTTATGAACCTGGTAAGATTACAGCTCATATATCCAGAGGAGAAAGTCAAACAGCCGGTACTGTGCATGGTGTGTAAAAACTTTGATCTGGTGGTCAACATAAGAACTGCAAAAGTCACTAAGGATACGGGTCTGTTAACCATTGAGTTAGATGGGGAGGCAGAAGAGATAGAGAGGGCTATCAAGTTCATACAAGAGCAAGGTATTCTCGTGGAACCTATAGAGGGTCAGATCTTCACAGAATGAAGATATCACAGATAGGAGAGTTCGGACTTATACAGGTGCTGAAAGGTATTCTATCTTCACCCATCATAGGAGATGACACTGCACCCGTAGAAATAAACGGCGAGACTCTGCTTCTAACAACGGACTGTATGGTAGAAGACAGACACTTTAAAAGATCCTACGCACCACAGGTAGTAGGCTGGAAGGTTATAAGTGTGAATGTGAGCGATGTGGTTGCCAGCGGAGGAATTGCTCTTTATGCTTTGGTATCTTTGGCTTTGCCAGACATAGAGGTTGCCTATGTGGAGGGTTTGTATAGGGGTATAAAAGAAGCGTGCAGTTTTTACGGATGTCAGGTAGTTGGTGGGAACATCACAAAGTCGGAGAAAATAGCTGTAGATGTATTCATGTTGGGGAAAACAGATAGGTTTGTATCCAGAGCTGGAGCAAAGCCTGGCGATAAACTGTATGTAAGTGGCACCTTAGGAGATGCCAAAGCTGGACTTGAACTTCTCCTTCTTGAGAAAAAAAAGTACGAAGACTTTGAATTAAAACTTATAGAAAGGCATATAAGACCCACCGCAAGAATAGACTATATAAAGCATATACGCAAGTATGCCAACGCCTGTATAGACATCAGCGATGGACTATCTTCTGATGTTTGGCATCTTTCAAATATGAGCGGTGTGAAAATATCAATAAAAAGCGAGGATATACCTGTATCTGAAGAGCTCAGGCTCTTTTGTAAAAAGCACGGCAAAGATCCCTTAGAGTATGCCCTTACGGGTGGAGAAGACTACCAACTGCTCTTTACACATCCAGAAGATAGGTATAACCCCTTTATGGATATGAAGTGTATAGGTGTCGTTGAGGAAGGGTCTGGCGTTTATATAGATGGAGAAACATTGCATCCTAGGGGGTTTGATCACTTTAAAGATCCAAATCGGGGTGGCAGGACTTGAACCTGCGACTTCTGGCTCCCAAAGCCAGCGCTCTGCCACCTGAGCTACACCCCGTAATTTAATATTTTAGTGCGCTTTCCTTCTGCCAAACGAGGGCTACCAAATCCCTTAGCCTACAAGAGTATCCCCATTCGTTGTCGTACCATGCAACCACATGCACCATGTCTTCTATAACCTGTGTGAGGCTTGCATCAAATATGGCAGAGTGAGGATTGCCTATAACGTCTTGAGAAACTATAGGTGCTTCTGTGTACTCAAGGATACCTTTCAGGTCACCATCTGCAGCAGTTTTGAACGCAACATTTACCTCTTGAGGAGAAGACGGCTTTTTATCTACTATAACAGTAAGGTCTATCAATGAGCCATCGGGAACTGGCACCCTCCTTGCAGTTCCGTCAAGCTTACCCTTTAATTCTGGCAACACCTCACCTATAGCTTTTGCTGCCCCTGTGGTGGTGGGTACTATGTTTATCCCTGCAGCTCTTGCCCTTCTTAGGTCCTTATGTGGAAGGTCAAGAAGTCTTTGGTCGTTGGTGTAAGCGTGAACAGTTACCATGTATCCGTACTTTACACCAAAGTTGTTTTGGAGTACCTTCAATGTAGGAGCCAAGCAGTTTGTGGTACAAGAGGCGTTAGATATAATTCTGTGTTGTTCTGGATCATACATATGCTCGTTTACACCAAGAACTATGGTTATATCAGGGCTTTTTGCTGGAGCAGATATGATCACCCTCTTTACAGTATCGCGCAGATGGAGCTGTGCTTTGTCCCTGCTTGTAAAAATACCTGTAGACTCTATCACTAAGTCAACTCCCACATCACCCCAAGGTATTTGGGAAGGGTCCTTTTGAGAAAAGACCTCTATACGCATTCCATCTACATATATGGCATCTTCGTTGGCTTCTACACTTCCTTCAAATTTACCGTGAACTGAATCGTACTTAAGAAGATGGGCAAGAGTTTTAGTATCCGTAAGGTCGTTAATAGCCACTATCTTTATATCTTCCCTCCCGTAGCAAGCTCTAAAAAAAGACCTTCCTATCCTGCCAAAGCCGTTTATGCCTACCCTTACGCTCATATTATAATTATACAACACTGAGCCTAGCATAATAGATTTAAGGAGGTCAATATGAAGAAGTTCGTGCTTATTAGCCTTCTACTTGTAGGCGATGTTTTCCCCAAGGGGGATGCAGATAAAGAGCTCTTAGCTAAAGCTAAACAGTTTTTCTCTCCGCTTCCTAAGAGCTTCCCATCAGCGGATAACCCCATAACCCCCCAAAAGGTCGAGCTGGGCAGGCTTCTATTCTTTGAAAGGAGGCTCTCTGTCAATGACATGATAAGCTGTGCTACCTGTCATGCCATAGAGTATTACTATGCTTCACCAGCACCCAAGCAGATGGGTGCGTTAAAACTCCAACCTAGAAATGCTCCAACAGTGCTTAACGCTGCAGGACAGTTTGTACAACATTGGATAGGAAATAGGAAAGATGTGGAAGATCAGGCACTGCAATCACTTACAGGACCACCAGCCTTTGGAAATCCTTCCAAAGAAAGTGTAGAGGAAAAACTTAGGAAAATACCCCACTATGTGGAGCTTTTCAGAAAAGCCTTCCCTAAGGATAAGGAACCCATAACTGCAGAAAACATAGCAAAAGCCATAGGTGCCTTTGAGAGAACCCTTGTTACACCTTCAAGGTTTGATGAGTTTCTAAAAGGTAACACAAAAGCTCTTACTCCTGAAGAAAAGAGAGGTCTTAACACTTTCATAGAGGTGGGTTGTGTTGCCTGCCATAACGGTGTTTTGGTAGGTGGCACCATGTATCAGAAGTTCGGCATATACGAGCCTTATTGGAAGTATACAAAGAGCGAAAGCATAGATGAGGGTAGATACGCAGTTACTAAAAAGGAAGAGGACAAGTATGTCTTTAAAGTGCCACCTTTGAGAAATGTTGCCATGACAGCTCCATACTTTCATGATGGTTCTGTGGCAAGCTTAGAAGAGGCTGTATGGATCATGGGAAAAGTACAGTTGGGTAAAGACCTCACTAAAGAGCAAGTAAGGGACATAGTAGCTTTCCTGAAAAGTCTAACAGGTAAGATACCAGAAGACGCAAGAACTCCGCCCATTCTACCCTAATGTATACGTTTGTAGATTGAAGATACAATTATACCGTTCACATTTTGCAGGAAGCTAAAAAGGGCAGGAGGTAAAGAAGCCAAAGGAGAAAAGTACTTGATGGCAAGCGCTACCGCCAAGCCTGAGTTTTGAATGCCTACTTCTATGGAAAGGGTTTTGGAAAGCTTGTTATCAAGACCAAAAAGTTTGCCAAAGAAAAAGCCTAAAAGAAAACCAAGGACATTGTGTAGAAAAACCGCAAACACGAGCATAAAGTCTATCCTTTTTAGGTTTTCCACATTCAGAGAAAGTACCACCGCAATAATAAAGCCTACGACGGATACAGACATATAAGGTAAAAAGTCCTCAACAGTCCTTATGCGTGGAAATATTCCTCTGATGCCAATACCCAACACAACAGGCAGTATGACTATCTTTAGAACATCCCACACCATATCCCAAAAGGAAACATGTACATACTTTCCTGCCAGCAGGTAAGTCCACAGAGGTGTAAAAAGTGGAGCTAAAAGCGTTGAGAATGCGGTTATGCTAACAGAGTAAAGAAGGTCTCCTTTGGCTAAGTAAGTTATTAGGTTTGAAGCTGTACCGCTCGGAACAGAACCCACAAGCACCATACCCACATAAAGATCTTTGCTTATACCAAAAACTGAGCTCAGAATTACAGCTAAAAGGGGCATCACACCGTAATGCATTAAGGCACCGTACATAACTACTACTGGTTTTTGCAATATCCTTTTGAAATCCTCAATGCTGAGAGTTATTCCCATACTGAGCATAACTAACACCAGCAGAGGCACGATCATTTCTTTAAGGTGCCTAAAGGTATCACTCATAAAGATGCCTGCAATGGAAAAAAACAGAACTATAAGTAAGCTAAAAAGGTTTTGCATGTTTACTCCCACTCAATGGTGGCGGGTGGCTTTGAGGATACATCGTAAACCACCCTGTTTATACCTTTTACTTCGTTTATTATCCTTCTCATCACATGGTCAAGAAAATCGTAGGGAAGTCTTGACCAGTCTGCGGTCATACCATCACTACTGTCAACCGCTCTTAGAGCTACAACTCTTTCGTAAGTTCTGACATCTCCCATTACTCCCACGCTCTTTATGGGTAAGAGCACTGCAAAAGCTTGCCATACCTTGTTATAAAGTCCCCACCTTTTTAGCTCTTCTATGAATATGTAGTCTGCTTCTCTTAGTATCTCTAAGTCCTCTTCTTTTACTTCTCCCAATATCCTTATGGAAAGTCCAGGACCGGGAAAGGGATGCCTCTGTAGTAGTTCGTCGGGTATGCCTAGCTTTTTCCCTATCTGCCTTACCTCATCCTTGAAAAGCTCTTTAAGGGGTTCAAGGAGTTTAAGACCAAGCTTTTCCGGAAGTCCTCCCACATTGTGATGGGTCTTTATGACCTTGGCACCGGGTATACCTGCACTTTCCACCACATCTGGATAGAGAGTTCCCTGAAGTAAGTATTCTGCACCTGAATCTCTTGCCTCTTTTTCAAACACCTCAATGAAAGTGTGACCTACTATCTTTCGTTTTTCCTCAGGGTCCTCTACACCCTTTAGCCTACTCAGGAAAAGCTCACTGGCATCTACCTTTCTGAAAGGAAGGGATAGACCCCTAAAGTAGCCTTCTACCTCCTGAGCTTCTCCCTTTCTCAAAAGCCCGTGATCAACAAACACACACTCAAGCCTGTTTCCTATGGCTTTGTAAGTAAGCATGGCAGCAACCGTAGAATCCACACCGCCGGATAGAGCGCATATAACTTTACCTTCTTTTACAGTGTCTTTTATTTCCTGCAGTTTTTCTTCCAAAAGGTCTACCACTTCCCAGTTTTTCTGAGCATTACAAACCCTATAAAGGAAGTTGTAAAATATCTCTCTACCGTATGTAGTGTGAGCCACCTCTGGGTGAAACTGAATGCCGTAGAGCTTTCCCTTTTTTATCACAGCGTTTGGAGAGTTCTCAGAGGATGCAAGCACCTCAAAGCCTTCGGGAAGGGACACTACTTTATCCGCATGGCTCATCCATACATGAAACTCTTTTGGAAGTCCGTAAAAGATGGGATCATCTTTTATTACTGTAAGCTTAGCCCTTCCGTACTCTTGTTTTGCCGCCCTTTCTACAACTCCACCTAGTTGATACACCACAGCTTGAAGACCGTAGCATATGCCTAAAAGGGGGATGCCAAGACGGTATATATTTTCATCAGGCAGAGGAGCAAAAGGTTCATAAACAGACGCAGGTCCACCGGAAAGTATTATGCAGTAAGGGTCTTTTTTTAGGATTTCCTCTGCTTTTGTATTGAAGGGAAGGATCTCACTGTAAATGCCTGCTTCTCTCACCCTTCTGGCTATTAGTTGCACATACTGAGAGCCAAAGTTAAGGATCACTGCAGGACGCCTTTGCATGATAAAATTATAGCTTATGGATAGCTTACTTCTTGTTGTTCTTGCTTACCTCTTGGGTTCCGTGCTTTTTGGTGAGCACATAGCAAAAGCCAAGGGCATAGACATTAGGTCTGTAGGCAGTGGTAATGTAGGAGCTACTAATGTAGGCAGGGCTTTAGGCAAAAAATACGCATTACTTGTCTTCTTCCTTGATATGCTAAAGGGTTTGTTTCCTGTAATTTTAGCAAGGTTTTATTTTGGTCTTGAGAGTTGGACGCTCTTTATGGTGGGTATTGCCGCTGTGTTGGGTCACGTTTTTCCCGTGTTTCATAACTTCAAAGGTGGAAAGGCTGTAGCGACAGCTTTTGGAGTGCTTCTTGGAGTATCTTTTAAGGTTGCCTTCTTCTCACTAATTATTTGGCTTTTAGTTTTCAAGCTCAAAGGCTATGTGTCTTTAGCTTCTTTGGTGTCTTCTGTGTGTGCCGTTCTTTTGTTGATCTTACTTGGCTTTCCCTTCAAGATAGCCCTCATGTCATTGGTGATAGCGTCTATCATCTTTTACAGACACAAGGATAATATATCCAGACTGTTGGAAGGTACCGAACACACCTTTATCAAACAATGATCTTAGTTCTTCTCTTTAACTTTCTACTTTTCGTTTTTAGACTACTCTACATACTTTATTATCCCCTTGACCTCTCACCAGAAGAAGCTCAGTATTGGGATTGGTCAAGACATCTTGACCTTAGCTATTACTCCAAACCACCCATGGTAGCTTATTTGAACTTTTTGACAAGCAGACTTTTTGGCAACACGGAACTTGCCGTCAGAATCACTCCCATAATCCTTTCCTTTGTGCTTTCTATACTTACCTACATATTTGTAAAAAGGCTCTTTGGGTCAAAAGTTGCTCTTGTGTGTGCCACGCTCCCTCAGATCACTGTAGGTTATTCTATAAACTCTCTTCTCATGACCACAGATGCGCCCTTTGTATTTTTTTGGTCCATTTGCGTAATGCTCATACACCAAGCTTTTGAGAAGAACGAAAAAAAGCTATGGATATTGGTAGGCGTCTTTTCTGGACTTGCCTTTTTGAGCAAGTATCCTACGGTTTTTTTATTACCTATAACTTTGGTCTACATGGCTATTTTTAAAAGGGACATGCTTAAAAGTCCGTCACCTTATATTAGCTTGTTGCCAGCCACTGTCCTTTCTCTTCCCGTGTTGGTGTGGAACTATCAACACGGATTTGTTTCTTTCAAACATGTGTCTACCCTTGCATCCAAGAGCCAGGGTTTTATAGAACCATCTTCTGGCATTGAGTTCCTGATGGGTCAGGCACTTTTACTATCTTTCTTACCCTTCTTAGTGCTTGTCTATGCATGGTTTAAAAGCCTCAAGGACAAAAAGCTTGTCTTTTTTGCCTTTTATTCCTTACCCGTGTTCCTTTTTTTTCTAACCCTTTCCTTCCATAAGAGGGTAGAAGCAAACTGGGCAGGATTTTCTTACTTTTCTGGTTTTATCCTTATCTCTTACTTTCTGTCTCGCAGTTCTCTTCTTATACCTTCTTACCTTTTGTCTTTTGTTCTCTTTATTTTCCTCCACTTTACACCTCTTTTTGACTTTTTTAGGCTTACTCCACTTTTGCCACCCGAAAGGGACCCTACCAAGTTTTTGGTAGGATGGAAAGACCTTGGCAAAAGAGTGAGCCAGCTTTATACAGGTTCAGAGATGATCTTCTCCCCCCAGTATCAAGTTGCTGCAGAGCTTGCTTTTTATGTGAAAGGGAATCCCAGAACTTACTGTGTGAACTTAGGAAGGAGGATGAACCAGTATGACCTTTGGAAAGAGGGAATGGAAAATTACATAGGCAAGTCAGCCATATTTGTAAGCGTAGGACCGGCAGAAGAGAGAGTGCTTTCAGCCTTTGGTGGTATAATAAGGGAGGAAGTTTACAGAGTCTTTTGGAGGGGTAAACAGGTAAGCACTTTTTACATTTACAAACTTAAAGACTACAGAGGTTTGGAGGAGAGCTTACCCATGGGTTATTAGATTAGTTCTGAGCTTCTATCTGTGGGGATTTTTGTTATACCATACCTTACCCTTTAAGTTTTTCCTTCGCATTAATTACTCCATACCCAGTCCCAGTCCTACACCCATAAACAGAAACTGCGTGTTTGTTGCTGGTGTAAAAACCATGTATAACTCATCCTTGGGAAATCCCACAAAGCTCTTCCAAACCATGCAAGAGAAAGGTATAGAACTTGCCTTATCTTATAATTCATGCCCGTCAGAAAAACTCATCCCTTTAGAAGTATCAGGCATAAGCTACAGAGACATTCCTACCCTTTCAAAGGTGCTTTATATGCTCTTTGAGTTTTTTCCTAAGAGTTTAGTTTTTGAAAAGCCAGAAGACCTATACTCCCTTTATAGTGGTAAAGCGTGCAAGCCCTTTCTTTCGGACATACCTGTGATAGCATCTTTTATGTCCCTTGATGTTCCATCTTACTCTTTCATATTAGGAAACAGGAGGAACCTACTTCAAGGTGTGGAGTGCAAAGACCTTAGAGCTCAAGACCTGCCTAACGCTATTCCCATCTCAGAGAGAGTTTCCTTGAAGGCTTATGTTTACTCTGAAAGGGGTTATTACTTTCCCGGACAGACTACGCAAACTAAGGGTAGGTATGTTATAAAGGTAGCTACAAAGAATGTATTGGTGCTATTTTTCAAAAATGATAAACTTGAAGGAGTGTACGACCAGAACTATATAAACGAACCCATAAATGCGGATGGCACATACAGTGCAAAGATATACACTTACAGATTTAAAGTAGGCACAGCTTACTTTGGAATCAGATTCCTTTCGTGTTTGCCACCCCTTCAGGCTATGTAACTAAGGTTCATCCTATCTTTGTACTTATACATTAGCAGTTTTTTTAAATTTTCAAAGGAGCCCAGTTTATCCACAAACTTTACCGCATCCTCCTTAGCTAGCTGTAGCAGTTGTCTGTCTTCTACTCTAGCCAAATTTGCCACGTTAAAGCCAAAGTATCCTGACTGAGAGGCTCCTAAAAGCTCCCCAGGACCCCTGAGCTTTAAGTCTTCTTCCGCTATCTTAAAACCGTCATTAGTATTTACCAGTATTTTGAGTCTCTTTATGGCATCCGCATTGGTGTTTTTAAGGTGATCCGGCACTATTAAAAAGCAATAGCTCTGTCTTTCTGACCTTCCCACCCTACCTCTAAGCTGATGTATCTGAGAAAGTCCAAACATGTGAGCAGATTCTATTATCATCACAGTAGCAGATGGAACATCTACCCCTACTTCTACCACCGTAGTAGATACTAAGATATCTCCTTCATCTTTGAACCTTTTCATCACCTCTTGTTTTTCTTGATCTTTTAGTCTTCCGTGCAACAAAAGTATTTTTTTGTCAGGGAAAAGCTTTTGCCAGTGTGTGTAGTTTTCTGTTGCAGACTTTAACTCAGTCCTCTCTGAGCCTTCTATGAGAGGGTATATTACATAAACCTTCCCACCCTTACTTAGCTCATCCCTTATGGTATTCAAACACTTTTCCATCTCTGATTCAAAGAGAAGTCTTGTGATGACTGGCTTTCTTCCTATGGGCATCTGATCTATTACTGATATGTCCAAGTCTCCGTAAAGAGAAAGAGCCAAAGTTCTCGGTATGGGTGTTGCGCTCATCACAAGGCAGTGAGGAAGGGTATCTTTACCTTTGTTTAGCATCTTACCTCTTTGCAAAACACCAAACCTATGCTGTTCATCTATCACAACAAAAGCCAAGTTTTTAAACTCCAACTTCTCTTCAAGCAATGCGTGGGTCCCTACAAGGACATGTAAGTTTCCCGTAGAGACATGTTTGTATATGCTTCTTCTTAAAGAACCTTTAACAGAGCTTGTAAGAATGCCTACTTTTACACCTAAAGGTTCAAGAAACCTTCTAAAGCTCTCGTAGTGTTGCTGTGCCAGTATTTCCGTAGGAACTATAATGGCACACTGATAGCCTTCCTTAGTGAATGCGTAAGAAATAGCCATAGCAACTACCGTCTTACCGCTACCCACATCGCCTTGAAGGAGTCTATTCATAGGTTTGCCTGTCTTGAGATCGTGTAAAATCTCATGGATTACCACTTTTTGAGCAGAAGTAAGTTCAAAAGGCAGCGTATTTATAAACTCCTGCAGGCTTCTCTCAGCAAAAGAAAGCATCACAGCAGAAAGACTTTTGACTTGCCGTTTTTTCACCTGAAGAGCCATCTGGAAAAGGAAGAGTTCTTCATACACTAGCCTTTTTTGAAAAGGTGTCATGAAACTGTTAAGGGATATCTCATCAGCACAAGAGGGATTATGAGCCATGTAAAGACTCTCACCTATCTTAGGAAATGCGTATTTTTTAAGAAGCTCTTCGGGTAGATACTCAGGCATGTATTTAGTGAAGTCCAAAAGCTTTCCTATGGCCTGCCTTACCTTTTTGTGTTTAGTCTTTGAAGAAAAAGCCTTCACCTCTCCTTTTGTTCTTATGTAGTAAAAAGGTAGTATGCGTCCAAAATCCCTTTCATCAAAAGATACCTCAGGATGCACCATGTACTTTTCACCTTGGAACTCTTTGAGCTTTCCGTATACTACTATATAACTTCCTTTCCTAAAAGCATAAAGAGCCCTCTTATCTTTGTAGCGAAAACGAAGATAAAGAACGCCCGTCTCATCCTCACACTTGACAAAGGCAGGGTACTTTTCCGAAGGATCATAACCAATTTCTACCACCTTTAGCTTTAGAGCTACGCGCTGACCGGGTTTAGTGGTCTTTATTGTAGTGGTTAGTCTTCTGTCCTCGTACCTAACGGGAAGAAACCAAAGAGCAGAGTAAAGATCACTTATACCCAAAGCTTTTAGAAGTTTTTTTTCTTTCTCATCAAGAACTTTGAGCTTTTCCAAAGGTATAAAGAACTTTTCCATGGGAAGTTTTTCAAACTCTGAAAAATCCACAACATGTTTATTAGCGGGAAAATTGAGCCTGTTTTTTATAAGCTTGAGTATACCTATACGCTTTTGTACGGGAAACTTATCAAATTCCCTAAGAAGGTTCAAGTAGCTCGGTTCAAGGTCTTCTTTTAACAGGTTAAACAGATAAATACCCACACCAAGACTTCTCTTGAGTTTTATATACCCTCTTTCTTCAAGGTCTTGTATAAACCTCTTTGCTTTTTCTACCTTTTCCATCGCTTTTGTAAAAGGGGTGTATAAGTATAATATAAGCTATCAACCATGTTATAATACTCGGATGGCTGTTCTTGTCCGCATATTTCTCCGAGAAGGAGATGAGCTAGGTGGGAAGCCTCTTTACTCTGTAATATTGAGTGTGCTTAAAAGCAAAGGTATAAGGGGTGCTACAGTGCTAAAAGCCATACTTGGATACGGTACTACGGGCGAGTACCATTATGAGGGAATAGAGATACTCTCATACGACCTTCCTGTTGTTGTGGAGTTTGTAGATGAAGAAGAGAAGGTTCAAAGTGTGCTGGAAGAGGTAAGCAAGTATCTAAAAAGCGGACTCATAACCATGGAGAAGGCTGAAATATGGTATTGATACTTACTATAGCTATAGGTGGAGCCTTGGGGTCTGTTCTGAGGTATGAGCTTTCTAAACTGCTGCAGGCGAAAGCTGGCTTGAATTTTCCCGTTGGAACCCTTGTAGTGAACTTTCTGGCTTGTTTCTTTATAGGTCTTTTCTTTTCGTACTTGGTTGAGAAAATGAATGTTTCCCCAGGTATGAGGGCTTTTCTCATAACGGGCTTTCTGGGCGGCTTTTCTACCTTTTCTACCTTCTCCTACGAAAGCTATTACTTACTTGTGAACGGTGAACTCCTAAAGTTTGTACTTTACATTTTGGGTAGCGTCGGCGGAGGTATATTTATGACCCTTTTGGGCTATAATTTAGGTAGGGTGTTATGAAGTGTGAGTATGCTCTTTTAGTTCGTATGTTTTTTGGAGAGGATGATAAGTACGAAGGTAAACCCCTTTACAAATACATAGTGGAGCTTTGCAAGAGTAAGAAAATTGCTGGTGTTACTGTGTTCAGAGGTATACTGGGTTATGGAAAGTCTTCCGTTATACATAAGGCAAGCCCATTAAAACTGTCTTCTGACCTCCCCATAGTGGTTGAGATAATAGACTGCGAAGAAAAACTCAACGATGTTCTTCCCGAAATAGCCAATATATTGAAAGGTGGACTTATAACTCTAGAAAAAGTGAAGATTTTGAGGTATGCTTAATGCAGATGGGTAAGAATGCAGAGCTCTTTAGTATAGCAAAAAGGGTTATGCCGGGAGGTGTGAGCTCTCCAGTAAGAGCTTTCAAGTCTGTTGGTGGAGATCCCATCATAGTAGAAAGAGCGAAAGGTTGCAAAATATGGGATGTAGAAGGCAAAGAGTACATAGATTTCCTCTGCTCTTGGGGTCCCATCATACTGGGACATGCTCACCCAGAGGTAGTTCAGGCAGTATGTGAGCAGGCACAGAAAGGTCTATCTTACGGGCTTACAAACCCTCACGAAATATCCTTGGCTACTATGGTTGCTAACTTGGTGCAGTCTATAGATAAAGTTAGGTTTGTTTCGTCTGGTACAGAAGCGGTTATGTCCGCCATAAGACTTGCAAGAGGTTATACGGGTAGAAAGTATGTGGTGAAGTTTGAAGGATGCTATCACGGACATTATGACAGTCTTTTGGTAAGCGGTGGCTCAGGAGTTGCCACTTTTGGCATTCCCGGTACAGCAGGTGTGCCGGAAGAGATGGCTGAGCTCACCCTTGTACTTCCCTACAACGACACTCATGCAGTTATAGAAACTTTTGAAAAGTACGGAGAAGATATAGCCTGTGTTATCTTAGAACCTGTAGCTGGGAATATGGGTGTAGTGCTTCCTTACCAAGAGTTTATGAAAGCTATTAGGGAACAAACTAAAAAATATGCTTCTTTACTTATTTTTGATGAAGTTATAACAGGTTTTAGGTTATCCCTAGGGGGTGCTCAGGAGCTTTTTGGTATAAAACCTGATATAACCTGTCTGGGTAAGGTGTTAGGGGGAGGTATGCCCTTAGGTGCTTACGGTGGTAAGGAGGACATAATGAGTAAAGTATCTCCAGAAGGTCCTGTCTATCAAGCTGGTACCCTCTCGGGAAACCCCCTTTCCATGGTAGCTGGTATAAAGACCCTTGAGGTGCTTATCAGAGAAAAACCTTACGCGTATCTTGAAGAAATTACAAAAAGGCTTGCCAATGGCATCTCGGAGCTTCTAAGGGAAAAGGGTATACCCCATAGAATAAATCTAATAGGTTCCATGTTTACAGTATTTTTTACAGACAAAGAAGTGAAAGATTTTCAGAGTGCTAAAAGTTCAGATACCCAGATGTTTGCAAGATTTTTCCAGGCTTTACTTTCTGAGGGAGTTCTTATTCCACCTTCTCAGTTTGAAGCTTGGTTCTTGAGTATGGCTCACACCCAAGAAGACATAGATGGCGCGTTGGAAAGGATAAAAAAAGCCCTTAGCTTACTTTAAAAGCTCTTGATAAATATAGTAGTAGTAAATAACCCTCATCACATAATCCCTTGTCTCTTTGAAAGGTATGTTTTCTATAAAAAGGTAAGGATCTTTATAATCTGTCCAAGATTTTACTCTGTTTGGTCCTGCATTATAGCTGGCAAGAACCTTTACAAGGTTGCCATCCCACATATCATAAAGATGTCTAAGGTAAGCGGTACCAAGCAGTATGTTTGTTTCTGGATCAAATATGTTTTTAGGTTCAATACCTACCCGTTTGTAAAGCCATTTGGCTGTAGTGTCTATGATCTGCATAAGCCCTTTGGCTCCAGAAACAGATACCGCAGAAGGATCAAAAAGGCTCTCCTGCCTCATCACAGCCCATATGAGCTCAGGTGCTATTCCGTAGCTTTCTGATGCTCTGTAAACATACTGTTTGTAAGGAAGTGGAAAGGCCACATATTTGTAGACATCCGAAGTGCTCCCATACTTCCTTATAGCCAGCTTTATACTGAGGAAAGGGTCAAATTGGGATATGGCTATTATGTCTGATGGGGAAAGATCCTTTAGTCTTTTGAAAGCTTCAAGTCTAGAGTAGTAATAAAATCCCGCTGACCTTATTGCCTTTATAATGTCAGCTTGTACAGGAGTATCTACTTCTGAAAAGACGCGCCTGACACCTTTGCTTATTAATGGTTCCCCAGACATGATCTTAGCTATAGCAGAATAAAAACCTTCACCCTTACTTGCCATCACTAAATATTTAAGACCCAAGTCTTCCTTTCCTCTCACTGCGTATGACCTGTAAGCCCAAAAACATGCCTTAGATGCTTCCGCTGTATCCCTTGCAAAATAGTACGCCCTTATAAAGTAGTGCAGAGAGTTTTCATATTCCCCCTGCATAAAGCTAAGAAGACCTAAGTTAAAAAAACGGTCATAACTATCCGTCATCAGGGAGAGAAATTCCTTAGCTTTCTCATAATCTCCTCGTTGTAAGTAGTGCCTACCAGCTATTAGAAGTATGTTATCTCTAATATAGGTTTCCTTTACCTTCAGAAGTATCTCTTTGAGGCTATCCTCTCTGTTTTGTCTAAGGTATATAAGCGCAAGCTCCTTGTAGCTTCTTTCATCTTGACAAGAACTAAGAACCTCCTCTGCCATACTTTCATTACCAACATGTGCGTAAGACACACCCAGATAATAACACGCTCTTGAGTCTTTTACCCCAGATAGGACATTTATGACATCTTTATAATACCGTTTTTTTATAAGCTTGTCCGCTACTTGCAAGGCCTGACTGTCGGTAAGCTCTACACTGCCTATAAAATCCCTAAAAAGAACAGGATAAGAAAGTAATGCACTTTTTTTATCAAGGCTAAGCTCCTTCCAAAGTTGAGCATACCTATCAAGAAGGTCAGGCTTTAACCTATCTGCGTTTATGCTTTTAAGGTAATCCTTTGCATCATCAAGATTTCCTCTATTGTAAGCACTTTCGGAAAGCATCAGTTTTAGGTCTTCCGAAAAGACCGCATTTGGATATTTCTCTAAAAGATATCTACCTATGTTTTCATCCCCGGTTTTTATGTATTCAGAAAGTAGTCTGTACTCCTCTGGAAGTGTAGTCTGTGAAAAAGAAAGAGTAGGTAAAAAATAGAAAAGCAAGACAAGAAGGATCATTCCTTTATTACTCTAACCCTGCCGTTTGCTATATCTTCTATAGCTTGAAAGGTCTTTTTTACAAGCTCCCCTTTAATTTTGTCCCTGATGAATATATCTTCTCCTTCCTGCATAAGCTGGAGAGCCCGTTTTGCTACTGCATGCACAAGCTCATATCTGGAAGACACAAGCTTTAAAGCTTTTTCTGTGTTAGGTCTTCTACTCATGGTGAAACACCTCCTTGTTTAATTTCTATAACCTGCGGTATTAAAAGTCCATAACCCATGTGTTGCCAATGAACTATTTCAGTAAGAGCAGAAGGTACTAAGCTTACAAAGGGATAGAAGTCCTTTTCCGAATACCCGTAAAACTGTTTAGCTGCCATAGAACAAACCATGAACCTTACTCCATACATACTGAGGCTTTCCATTCTTTCTACTATGCTCTCGTAATCTTTCCTGTTTTCTTTGGCAAATACAGGAAGCTCCCTACCGTGAGATATAACTACAATGTCTATATCTTCCTGAGAATAATTGTAGGGTGGATTAGTAAGTACATACACAAGGTTAGAAACCCAACCTAGGGCAGGTCCTACCTTCTGGGGGTGATCAAAGTAAAACTCTACAACCGCTTTAAAAGGCTTTGAATACTGAGTTTGTATGAACTTACCACCTTCGGTAGCCAAAGAGCATCCCACCATAAGCAGAAAAAACAGGAAATGCCACACCATCATTATTATAAAGATAACCTTGATTTGAGGTCTTCTACCTTTGTAAGCTTCTCCCAGGATAGGTCTTCTTTACCAAAGTGTCCGTAGCAAGCGGTCTTTTTGTATATGGGTCTTCGCAGATCAAGGAAGTCTATGATCCTTTTAGGTCCTGTTGGAAACACATCAAGCAGTGCGGACTTGATCTTTTCCTTGTCTACCTTTTCTGTGCCAAAAGTTTCTAAGTCAAAAGCTAAGACCTCACTTACTCCAAAAGCGTAAGCCATCTGGATCATACACCTTTTTGCAAAACCACAGGCAACTACATGCTTTGCCATCATTCTTGCAAGGTAAGAAGCGGACCTGTCTGTTTTTGTAGGATCCTTTCCTGAAAAAGCACTTCCCCCAGAATACGCCACATCTCCGTAGGCATCAGACACTATCTTTCTACCCGTCTGACCGGCATCAGCAGCAGGACCTCCCAGCACAAACCTTCCTGAAGGATTGATCATGATCTTCGTGTTTTCCTGTAGCAATGTCTGTGGTACTACTTTTTTAATGGCTTCTTCGTGCACAAATTCTCTGAGGTTTTCTAAGGATACATCTGGGTCATGTTGGACAAACACCACAAGGTTCTTTAAAAACAGAGGCTTATCATCTTCATACACGACGGTGAGCAAAACTTTACCGTCTGGTCTGAGAAAGGGTGCTTTTCCTGCCTTTCTCATATCAGATATCTTTTTAGAGAGAGCATGAGCCAAGCTTATGGGAAGAGGCATGTAATTGGGTGTTTCTGTACAAGCGTATCCTATAACCGTAGCTGTATCCCCTGCCCCTTCTGAGGATATACCAAGTACTATCTCGGGACTTTGTTCTTCTATGGAAGTTATCACCGCAGATGTATCTGCATCAAAGCCGTACTCAGGTTTGTTATATCCAACTTCTTTTATAGTGCTTCTCACAACACCCGGAATGTCCACATAGCTTTCCGTGGATACATGCCCCGATACAAAGGTCATACCAGAGATAAGAAGGATCTCTAAAGACACTCTGCTGTATGGGTCTTTTTTGAGAAATTCGTCAAGGAGAGCGTCCGCAATTAGGTCCGCAAGCTTGTCCGGGTGCCCTTCTGTTGGTGATTCAGCCATCTTTATGTGTCTTCCCATGTGTAAACATTATAAATTACCTCTCATAAAAAGCTATAGGCAATAGCATAAGCATAAAGGTAGACAAGCAAGGCTTTTTATCAAGAGATTCTTGGGTTTTTTGAGTTCCCCACCTGAGGTATAATACAATATTATGGCTAAGTATTACGAAGAAAGAACCTACTTGTCTGCCGTTGAGGCCGCAAAATATTTAGGGATAGATGTTAAAACACTTCATAAACTAACAAAAAAGGGTATCATTCCAGTCCAGGTTGCTCCAAGTGGTCAAAGGAGGTTTGATCTAAAAAAGTTGAAAGAGATAAAAGATAAGTTCCCAGTTTCACATAAGAATAAGCAAATTAATATCGACGCAATAAACACCGTTGAAGTCAATGGAACAATTCAAAAAGTGATTGTTAAAAGCTCAATGAAAATGGACGAACTTACGGATGAAAGCATACATCTAGTAATAACTTCTCCGCCATACTTCAATGCTAAGATGTATTCAGCCGAACCAATAGAAGGTGATCTTGGAAACATTCACAACATAGATGAATGGTTTGAAAAAATAAGCGAAGTGTGGAAAGAGATCTATAGAGTTTTGCAACCTGGTCGTAAGGCATTTATAAATATAATGAACCTGCCTATAAGATTAGAAGATGGTAGTTTTAAAAGCCTTAATTTAGTTGGCAGAACGATAGATATATTTGAAAAAATAGGCTTTATATTTAAAAGAGATATAATATGGCATAAAACTAATGGGGTAAAAGCACATTTCGGGACTTACCCTTACCCAGGTGGAATATTGATAAACAACATGCACGAGTATATTCTGGAGTTCGAAAAACCTGCAAAAAAAGGGTTTAGGAAATATGCACATCTAACCACGGAACAGAAGGAGAATTCTAAACTGGATAAAGAATTTTGGTTGTCTATTAAAAACAGCGATGTTTGGGTGATGAAACCACAGGGTAGTGGAGATAAGAGGGATCATGTAGCACCTTTTCCGTATGAGCTTCCTTATAGATTAATTAAAGCATTCAGTTATATTGGGGAAACTGTTCTTGATCCATTCGTAGGCTCTGGAACTACGCTTCTGGCGGCAGCAGACTTACAAAGGAATGCAATAGGTTATGAAATAAACCCAGAGATTGCTTTTATCGCAGTTAAAAAATTAAAAACGCATCAGGCGAAGTATTCTCAATCATGAGGGATCCGAAAACAACTTATGCCCAATCAAGCGATATAAGATCACGAACATACTTAGAGTATAGGAAAGATATGAAGCGAAAAGCGATTGTTGAATTAGAAGTTTTAGAATGGCTTGAAAATAAACTCAAAGAACTTTATCCTAGAAAGGAAGTTAAAGTCTATAAATCAGGAGGAGACAAATTTCTGTGGTTTTTAAGAAAAGGTGGAGTCACAGGGGATGCCGATTTTACTGCAGAAATAGATGGAGGTAAAGAAAAATTAGAAATTGAACTTCAATACACAGAAAGAGAAGACTTAAAATTTTGCGATTTTAAAAAATCTAAAGTAATTAAGAATGGCCTGCCTATAAAGAACAAGCTTTTTTTGTTTGTTCATAAACCGAAACTGATGTATGCTATATTTGACCCTGAATGGGTAGTTAATAATGGTAAACTTGACATGGTTCCTGCTTGGCGAAGTATGGCATACAGGGTTCCAAAGGAGCATATTGAAAATATAATAAAACCTGACGATAGATTAAAAGATATTTTGGCAAAAGTAGATATGAAAAAATATATCTTAGATTTTCAACATCAGCTTATTGAAATTAATAAGGAGAGTCTTTCAAAGCTTCTTCAATCTGTTATTGATAAAGAGGAAATAGTTAAAATCATTCCAAAAGATTTGGATAGCTTTTTTAAAGTTTGCTTTATTTTAGATAATATTAATAAGGTTCCCGAAAATGCTAATCTGTGGCTTATATACATATTAACGTATATCAACAATGAACTATCTCTTGAAAAAATTTACAAAATTCTCTATTGTATAGATTTCTTATATTCTAAAATTGAATTACAAAAGAACGAAGCAAAACAACTGATACCAAAAATTGAAGAATTAACTAAACTGATAAAATCATTTTATAAAAATGATGGCTCTTACACATCTGAATATACTGTCAGTCCTCTTGAAGAAACCAGATATGCTTTATTCTCAATCAATCTTTTAGAGGATATAATTCAGGATATAATTTATTATTATCCACAATGGAGCAAAAATCTAAAACCCATCAATAAGATATATCAAAATGTAGAAGACATAGAAAAAACATATAATATGCTTAAAACTGCATTGGGTAAGAATTACCTCTCATAAAAAGCTATAGGCAATTTACAAGGAGCTTTTCTGAATTTCTCACCTTATGTGTACAATGGGATATAATATAAACACTATGGCAGGGCACAGTCATTGGGCTCAAATAAAGCATAAGAAGGCTAAGGTTGATGCACAAAGGGGTAGGCTTTTTAGCAAACTAATTAGAGAGATAACTGTTGCGGTTAGAGAAGCAGGTTCAAACCCAGAATCTAATCCAAGGCTCAGAACAGCTATAGAAAACGCAAGGAAAGTTAATATGCCTATGGAAACAATAGATAGAGCTATAAAAAAGGGTGCGGGAGAACTCGGAGGTGAAACTTACGAAGAGGTCCTTTACGAGGGATACGGTCCGGGAGGAGTAGCCATAATGGTGCTTGCTGCTACTGACAACAGAAATAGGACTACTGCAGAGATAAGACACACCTTTTCTAAATACGGAGGGAACTTAGGTTCCTCAGGATGTGTATCCTACATGTTTGAAAGGGTAGGGTACATGGAAATTCCCAAAGAAAGTGTCTCTGAGGATGAGCTTTACGAAAAAGCTATAGAAGCAGGAGCCGAAGACATTCAGACGGGAGACACTTATTACATAGTTTACACAAAGCCTGAGATGTTATACACAGTCAAAGATAGTTTGTCCAAATGGGGCATACATGTAGAAAACGCAAGCATAAACTACAAACCCTTAAGCACCGTTCAGATAACAGACCCAGAAACAGCCAAAAGGCTCATAAAATTGCTCGATGCCTTAGATGACCTTGATGATGTGCAAATGGTTATATCTAACTTTGACATACCAGAGGAAGTTCTAAAAGAGTCTGCATGAAAAAGATACACACACAGGAAGCACCACAACCCGCAGGTCCTTACTCACAGGCTGTAATACACGGTAATTTACTGTTTGTATCGGGACAGATAGGCATAGACCCAAAAACGGGCAAGCTTAAAAGTACTTTTGAAGAACAGGTAAGGCAGGTTTTTGCCAACATAGACGCTGTATTAAAAGCTGCAGGTACAGACAGGCATAGTATCGCAAAGGTGAGCATTTACATAACAGACCTCTCCCTTTTTTCACTCCTGAACGCTTTGTATGAGGAGTTTTTCAAAGATGTTGAGGTTAAACCGGCAAGGACCACGGTAGGTGTAAACAGCCTTCCCATGGGTGCGTATGTGGAGATGGACATTATCGCTGTCTTAGGGCAGGGAAAAGGATAACTTCCCTTATAGAGTCCACATCTGCTAATAGCATAACCAATCTGTCTATGCCTACACCTTCTCCTGCGGTAGGAGGCATGCCGTGTTCCAAGGCGGTGATAAAGTCTTCATCCATCTGCATGGCTTCTTCATCCCCCATCTCTTTCTCTTTTAACTGTTCTAAGAACCTATTTCTCTGCTCTATTGGATCGTTGAGCTCCGTGTAAGCGTTAGCTATCTCCTTGCCTGCTACGAAAAGCTCAAACCTTTCTACAAGGTCTGCATCTTCTCTATGAGTCTTTGCCAAAGGAGAAAGTATTTTAGGAAAGTCTATAACAAAAACAGGACCTGTAAGCTCATCTTCTACAAGAAGGTCAAACACCTTGTCAAGGAGTTTTGCGTGAGTCAATGTTTCCGCTTTTGGCACGCCTATTTCTACAGCAAGCTTTCTAAGTCCATCAATGTCCCTGAGGAAAAAGTCTTTCTCCTTTCCCGTTTTCTCCTTAAGGAGGTCAAAGTATTTAACCACTCTGTAAGGTGGGGTGAAGTCAAGAGTAACACCCTGATAACTTATTTGGAAAGTTCCTAAAAGCTTTGTAAGAAGGTGAGAGAAAAGCTCTTCCGTGAACTTGATGAGGTCTCTGTAGTCCCAATAAGCGCAGTAAAATTCTAACATGGTAAATTCTGGATTGTGTGTTGTGTCCACACCTTCATTTCTAAAGTTTTTACCAAGTTCGTACACCCTATTGAACCCGCCCACTATTAGCCTCTTTAGGTAAAGCTCGGGTGCTATCCTCAGATAAAGGTTCTGCTCAAGGTAATTGTGGTAAGTGATGAAGGGTTTGGCATTAGCACCAGAAGCTATGGGTTGTAAGATGGGTGTTTCCACTTCTAAAAATCCCCTTTCGTCAAGAAACCTCCTTATTTCTGAGAGAAGTCTGCTTCTGAGCAAGGTAATCTTGCGTGCCTTTTCGTTGGATATAAGGTCCAGATACCTCTGCCTGTATCTCAATTCTACATCTCTAAGTCCGTGCCACTTTTCCGGAAGGGGTCTGAGGCTCTTTGCTAGCATCTTAAAGTCATTAACTTCAACAGTTAGCTCTCCCGTACTCGTTCTAAACAGCTTGCCTTCTACTCCTATTATGTCCCCTACATCAAAAAGAGTATCAAAAGCTTGAAATTTATCATCTCCTACTATGTCCTTTTTTATGTATATCTGTATCCTGCCCGTTGCATCCTGAAGATGCCCAAATATAGCTTTGCCCATACTTCTGAGGGAGACAAGCCTTCCTGCAACAGAGACCTGATAGAAATTGGGATCAAAGTCATAAACGCTCTTTATGCCTTTTATCGTGGTGGTATGACTTTCCGAAGGTTCAGCAGATTGCAGAGTGAGTTTTCCTTCGTGCCTTATGAGTTTTCCTTTGAGATTATAAACCTCACCCTGTTTTAGGCTGTGTTGTGTTATGGCAAGTATCTCCACTCCTTCTTCATCACTGAGTCTTACTAAAAAACCATTGTCTATCTTGGATACTCTCTTGACAACTCCCCTTACGCTTACCTCTTCTCCCGTGGGGTCCTTTTCAAACATTTCTCTTATTGCACCTATAAAGTGGCTGACTTCAAACTTGTGTGGGTAAGGTTCTTTTATTTTTTCAAGTTTTTTGAGCCTTTCTTGTTCCATTCTTTAGCATTATACCAAAAGTTGTGCTATAATCTTTCACATGCCCAAGTTATCACCAAGAGACATAAGAAGAAAGATACAGGGTATAAAGAACACGAGAAGGATCACTAATGCTATGAAGGTTGTGTCTGCAGCAAAGCTCAGAAAGGCACAAGAACTTCTTTACGCTTCAAGACCTTACTCAGAAAGATTATACGATGTCATAAGAGATCTATCTGCTCACATAGACCCCCAAACGCATCCTCTTCTTGAAAGAAGGCAGGAAAGAAAAGCAGACATAGTTCTTATTAGCGCAGATAGAGGTCTTGCCGGAGCTTTCAACTCAAACCTTATAAAGAAAACTGAAGAACTTATGAATGAAAAGAGCTCTTCTGGTGTGAGTGTCCATCTTGTGCTTATCGGAAGGAAAGGCTATCAGTACTTTTCTAAAAGAGACTATCCCATAATAAAGGGTTACGAAGAGGTGTTTAGAAAAGAGATAAACTTCTCTGTAGTCAAAGAAGTAGGGCAGATGCTCAGAGAAAGATACGCAAACAAAGAAACTGATGCGGTTTACCTTATAAACAACGAGATGATTACCAGGGTGAACTACAAACCCGTAGTGCGCACTTTTTTACCCTTTGAAAAGCCAGAGGGCAAAGGGGAAGATTACGGGATTTATGAGTTTGAAGTGGAAAGGGAGGAGTTTATTAGTAAACTTGTGGACCTTTATTTGAACTACCAGATATACAGAGCTATGGTAGAATCTAATGCCGCTGAACACTTTGCAAGGATGGTAGCTATGGATAATGCAACAAGAAACGCAGACGAGCTTATAAGGAATTGGACGCTCATTTTCAACAAAGCAAGGCAGGAAGCTATAACTTCCGAACTTATTGACATAGTCAACGCAGTAGAAGCTATGAAGTAAGGAGGAGAACCATGAAGGGGAAAATGGTCCAG
>JAPYWJ010000010.1 GCA_028276405.1 Hydrogenobacter sp. | reverse complement strand
GGGGTCTTATAGACCACAAGAGAGCCTACAGTCTTTTAAAGCCCATAGCAGACACCTTCAGGGAGCAGTTCTACACAGAGAGGCTCTACCATAAGGTGTTTGCCAAAGGCTATCTGATGGTGTCTAAGGTGGTACACATTTTCATAGAGAGACAGTTTATAGACGGCACAGTAAACAACACTTACTACAGTGCGCAGTTTTTTGGGAGCTTTCTGACCTTATTCCAAAGAGGTAAGATAAACCACTACAATCTTTTTATATACATAGGCTTTGTTCTGATGCTTCTTCTAATAACCTTCTGGAGGTGATGAATGTTAAGCGTAGCCATATTCCTGCCTCTGCTTGCTGGTATCTTGATACTTTTGGTAAGGCGAGAGAAGTTTTCCAAAATGTTATCCTTATTGACTTCAGGTGTAGTACTTTTGCTTGTACTTTCCCTGTTTCTTGGCTTTGATTGGAGCAAGGCAGGTTTTCAGTATGAGACTAAGTACACATGGATACCTACGCTAGGCATATCTTACCATGTAGGTGTTGATGGTATGGCTATATCTTTGCTACTTATGACTGCCATCATGTTCTTTGCGTCTTTTATATGGTCTTGGAAGGTAGAAGACAGACCTAACCTATATCATGCTTTGTTTTTGATGCTTGAAACCGCATGTTTGGGTGTTTTTTCCGCTCTGGACTTCTTTCTATTTTACATATTCTGGGAGGGTATGCTCATTCCCATGTACTTCATAATAGGCTTGTGGGGGCACGAACGGAAGGTTTATGCCGCCAACAAGTTTTTTGTATACACCTTTTTTGGTAGCTTGTTCTTGCTTTTGGGTATAGCATCCTTAATAGCTTACGCATACATAAACACAGGGCAAATATCCTTTGATTATGCTTTTCACAAGAACTTCAGCTATCCCCTTTGGCTACAGCTTTTAGCTTTCTTGCTTTTCGGTATAGGTTTTGCAGTGAAGATCCCCATGTGGCCTGTTCATACTTGGCTTCCAGATGCTCATGTGGAAGCTCCTACCGCTGGCTCTGTGATACTTGCTGCTGTGCTTCTTAAGATGGGTACTTACGGTTTTGTGCGCTATTCTTTACCTCTCTTTCCAGAAGCTAGCAAGTACTACATCCCTCTCATATTCATCCTAAGCTTGGTAGCCATAGTATACGCTGCCATGATGGCCATAGCTCAAACCCACATAAAAAGGCTTATAGCTTATTCTTCCATAAGCCACATGGGTATAGTTACCTTAGGCACCTTTGCGTCAGACATAAACGCCTTAAACGGTGCCATATACATGATGATAGCTCATGGGCTTTCTTCTGCAACACTCTTTATGTCTGCCGGCTTTATATACGACAGGATACACAGCTACCATATGGATGATCTTGGAGGACTTGCCAGATACCTTCCAAAGCTTGCGGTCGTTTTCATGATAAGCGGTCTTGCGGGGATAGGTTTTCCCGGGCTCGCTGGTTTTGTTGCAGAGTTTCTGGTATTTCTGGGCACTTTTAAAAACTTTCCTCTGTGGGCTTTTATAGCAGGAACAGGTATGATACTCAGCGCTGCTTACTTTCTATACATGTATAAAAAGGTCATGTTTGAAGAAGAAACCATATCCGAGTATAGGCTTGAAAAGTGGAAGTATCTTAAGGATTTAGAGCTTCATCACTTCGTACCTTTTGTGCTCATATTAGCTTGTGCCTTCTTGTTGGGTATATACCCTCTACCTTTTGTTAAAATAGTTGAACAGACTTCAAGGTACATTTTAGGGGGCTAAAGGTGAACTGGAATGCCATTTTACCCGAACTTTTCCTTTCAGTGGGCACTCTGGTAGTATTTTTCCTTGAGCTTTTCCTGAGCAGGAAACATTATAAATTGCTCATCTTTGTAGCAGGGCTTGTTCCTTTGCTGAGCATACTTTCCTTGTTTTTAGTACAAACCCCTACGCAAGCTTTTTTTGGTGTTCTTTACACAGACACTTCTAGCCTTATTGCTAAGGGCTTGATATACCTTATCACAGGCTTGAGTCTTTTTGCAAGCTACGACTACTTTCTCAAAAAAAGTTCAGAGTACGGCGAGCTTGCCTATCTGATGCTTTTGGCTTCTTTAGGGCTTTCTCTTCTTGTTTCTTCTGCTAACTTAGCACTTCTTTTTTTATCCTTAGAACTCGCATCAATCACCATGTACATACTCATAGGCACTTTTAAAAGGGAGTATCTTTCAAAAGAAGCGTCTTATAAGTATCTGGTCATAGGTAGCGTAGGTACAGCCATGTTAGCCTTTGGAAGTGCCTTTTACTACGGTGCTGTAGGTAGCTTAACGCTCAGGCAATATGCCCAGGATAATACTCTTTTCTTGCTAGGTATGTTCCTGATCCTTTCTGCCTTAGCTCTTAAGGTTTCTTCCGTTCCCTTCCATTTTTGGACGCCAGACGCTTATGAGGGGGCTCCTACACCTATAACTGCTTACATATCAACAGCTCCCAAAGTGGCTCTTTACTTTTTACTCACCAAAATGGCTATGCTTTTCTCACAGATAGGAGGATGGATGCTTTTGGTGATCCTTTTATCCGTGCTCTCCATGTTTTACGCTGGTTTTATTGCTTACAGTCAGAGATCTGTAAAGAGACTTTTGGCATACTCTTCCGTAGCACACGCGGGATACTTCCTGCTTGGTATAGTCGTATGGGATAAGCTTTTAAACTCTGCCATGCTCTTTTATCTGTCCGTTTATGCCTTTGCGGTTCTTGGCTCTTTTGTGATACTTGCTGTTCTTGAAAAGAGAGAAAACTTCACCCATCATTTTATGGACTATAAAGGTTTGGGAAGGCACGATACCCTCTTGGCTATATTTCTGTCTCTTTTCCTCTTTGCTATGATAGGGATACCACCTATGGCTCTCTTTATAGGCAAGCTGGGTATGTTTGCAGGTCTTATAAAGCTGGGGTTTTTGCCTTTGGCTTTGCTTTTCTTACTGGCAAGCATCATATCTGCAGGGTACTATCTTAAAGTGATAGTTTACATGTTTATGGAAGGAAGCCAAAGAAAGTGGCAAAAGGCTGAAGTGTCTGTAGGAGAAGCTTTTGTTATATTAGTGTGCGCGGTGTTTGTATTGTCCTTAGGCCTTTTCCCCAACGCTCTTTATGACCTTATACTCAAAGGGCTATGATACTCAAGATCCTTCCCGTAGGCCTGCTTTCCGTGAACTGTTCCATCTTGGTTGATCAGAAAGAAGGCAAAGCTGTTGTGTTTGACCCGGGCGCAGATGCGCAAAACATAGAAAAGGAACTTCAAGGGCTTGAGCTTGTAGCTATAATATGTACGCACGGACACATAGACCATGTGGGTCAGGTAAGGACCCTTAAGGAAAAATTCCGTGTGCCTTTTTACTTACACAAAGAAGATGTTTTCCTTATAAACGACCCCATATGGCCCGGATTTGAAAAGCACATAGGAGCTAACCTTCCGTGCCCCCAGCCTGACGAATTTTTAGAGGATGGAAAAGAAATAAAAGTAGGAGAAATCAACCTTAGAGTGCTACACACACCGGGACATACACCAGGACTTTGCTGTTTTTATGCAGAGGATCAGGAACTTCTCATTGCAGGAGACCTTCTTTTCAAAGGTGGCGTAGGAAGGTGGGACCTGCCGGGTGGCAGTTTAGAAGACCTTAAAAAATCCTTGCTTAGAGTGTTTAGTGAGCTTCCAGAGAATACCTTAGTAGTTTGTGGACATTACGAAGAAACTACAATAGGACACGAGAAGGTTTTCAATCCTTATCTGAGGAGTTTACTTTGAGAGTAGCGGTTGTAGATATAGGCTCTTACTCTTGCAGACTCAGTATAGGGAACATACAAGATGAGCTTGAGCTTGTTTACGAAGAAGGTAATATAACCGCTTTAGGTGAAGGAGTCAAAAGCTCGGGGCTTTTACAAAAAGATAAAATGGAGTATACCCTTGGCGTGTTAAAAGATTATATGAATAAAGCAAAAGAGTTTAAAGCAGACAGCATAGTTGCGGTAGGCACACAGGCTCTAAGGACAGCAAAAAACACTAAAGACTTTCTTGGTATGGTAAAGGAAAGACTCGGTTTAGAAGTAAAAGTAATAAGCCCCGAAGAAGAAGGAAGATATGCCTTCCTTGCGGTAGCGTACTCTTTAAGACCAAAAGGTAAGTTTTGCATAATAGACCAAGGTGGTGGTTCAACGGAGTATGTATGCGGTCAAAACCTTGTACCCAACAAAGTAGTCTCTTTACCCTTTGGTATAGTGAACTTAACAGAAGAGTTCATAAAGCACGATCCACCCCTTAATTACGAACTTGAGTCTTTGAAAAACTTTTTAGATGAGCAGATAAAGGAGGTAAAAGAAGACTGCCAAACACTTGTAGGTTTGGGAGGCACTATAACCACCATTGCCGCCATAGAATACGGCATCTTCCCTTACAAAGGTCATATGGTGCACGGCAAAAGGCTGAGCATTGATAGTGTCATGTTCTGGCTTGAGACCCTAAGCACCATGAAGGAAGAGCAAAGTGTAAAGAGCTTTCCTCAGATAGAGCCAAAAAGAGCTAAGGTCATCATCCCGGGAATAGTCATATTTTACAGGAGTATGGTACTGTTTGGAAAGAGAGAGATCTTAGTTAGCGACTGGGGGCTCAAGGAAGGTGTGATGGTTGATGAGTATTTAAAAAAGAAAAAAAAGGAAGAAAAGGGAGGTGAGTAGGGGCTTGACAGCTTCTAAAAGATCCACTGAAACTGCACGCTTACCGCATCATTGTTTATCTTGTTCCTTTGCTCATCAAACCTTGTGTACTCTACAGTCCACCTGAAGTTTTCACTTTTATAGTAGTAATTTATTCCAATGCCTACCTGTTTTATCTTTCCAAGGCTTGATCTGTCTTGACCTGCTGTGAGTTGGTTAGCACCCACAAAGTCGGTAGCATCTCCGTAAAGTCTTGCGTTTGCACCACTACCCACCTGAACTATCTGAGGTTTGTACTCTGAGTAACTAATGTAAGGTTCAAACTTATGCACCGCGTTAGGGTTTATCATGTAACCTGCCTTGACAAGCCAAAAGTCATTCTTTATGCTCTTTCCTGGATACAGATTGTTAGCACCATCAGCAAGGAGTAGTTTGCTAAACTTTACCTGCCCAACTTCCGCCACAAAGGATATGGGTCCGTGATGCCATGAGATATCAGCTCCGTAAAACTTCATATCCACCTTATTATCTAAAAGACTGTTGGATACAGCGGCACTACCCACTCCTATGGGATTGGGCAAGAGAAGGTATGGTATTCTCGCATTTACTGTTCCTGCACCGTTGTAAGGGGCTCCGTTGCCAAGAAATCCGGGGGATATACCCTGAGTATCCGTAATTATGTGCTGGCTTATTTTATTCTGGAAGGCGTAAGATACACCTAAAGTAACGCCTTTCCTCTTTCCTAAGTAAGTATCCCTATATAGCCAGTTGTATATAACTGGCTTGCCTTCTGGCTCCCCGAACTGTACCGTTGCCCTGAAAGTGTACAAAAAGTTATTGGAAGAGTTGCCCCTTGCTTTAGAAAGGCAAGTACTTATTGCGGGATTAGGGGATGTATACCCGCATAGGGGAGTACTTGCGCCCACACCTACAACAGACTCATCCCACGGGTTTTTAACATTTTTGAACCCACCGAAAGCACCAACAAATCCGTCAAGGGTGATTTTTGAATAGCCGCTACCCTTATTGGAAGCTCTTATATGTGCATAACCTCCAAAAGCTCTACCTGTCACATCTCCTATCGCTAAATGGGTCCATCTTAAAGAGGCATTTGTTCTGTCTAAATCTATGTTATCGTAAGCTCTCTGAAACTGCTCTCTTCCCAAAGGTACTCTTGGATAACCCAAATGTAAATCAAGAGTTATTCCTCTAGTATCCGTCATAGCACTTGGAACTAATATGGCATCAAATTCGTGAATGTATCCAGTATTTCTGTTGCTTTGTCTTTTGGAATGTGTAGGTTGTCCACCAAAAGGTGCATCGTAGGGGTCTCTTCCAAAGTCATTGTCTCTCAAAACCAAGTTGAACTTAAACCATGAAGAAGCGCTACCAAAGAATCTTAACCTTATCCTTCTAAAAAATACATCATCTCTATCACTCGCATTTACAAAGTTAGGCCTATTTTGAGAGCTTATATCCTGATGCCTAAACCACAGTTGCATCAGGAAGTTAATGTCAAGATACTGTTCCTCCGCAGGACCGGAAAGCCTTATGGCATGAGCAAATTCGGGAGCAAAAAGGCACACCATCAAAAATCCTGAGCTTAAAATCTTCCCCTTTCTCATTTTTTTTCCTCCTTTTATTGAACTTTTATGTACGCAAAACCCTTTGACTGAAGTTCTCCTATGGCACCCACACCAGAAGGCACTATCTTGGTAAAGTCATAAAGCTTATCCGGATTTAGCCTTAAGCGTGTCAGGGTTATGTTGCATATGTAATACTCAACGCCGTATAAAGTTAAGTCTTTTTCCCTTCTTGCAAGTTCCGGAATGTTTATGGGTTCGTTTTCCCATGGGCTTCCCGAGAGGTCCTTCATGAAAAACTTAACTCCAGGACCGTGCGCTACAACAACTATCTTTATCTTGAAAGGGTCGTTGTCGTATACAGAGAGGTGATTCCCTATGTTGGTAAGCATGGCGCTAAAACGCGCTTCTTGTGGAAAGTCGCAGTGGTAAACAACCGCTATGGGTGTGTCTTTTTTTAAATCAACAGGATTGACCTTAGCGGGTGCTGAATAAGCTAACTTATTCAATACAGGAATGGAACCCATCGCCGCAGTAAGCTTAAAAAAGCTTCTTCTGTCCATGGTGCACCTCCTTCAACATTGTGTGCAAAAAGCATGCCAACGCCCTCTTTACAAAGAAGCCTTGTTTTTCAATGCACCCATTTAAGGATGTGTTGCCAAAGGGACAAAACATTGCCAAAATGTCATCAGGGAGAAATGGGTTAATATAAACTACATGAAGCTGTCCGCGGAATTTAAGGTAGGTGCCTTTGTAGTTGCTGTATCCCTTGCTTTTGCATTTCTTGTGCTTACTTTTGGAGAGATCCCCTTTTTCAGACCCGGCGTAAAGGTTTACAAGGTTTATTTTGACAATGTAGGTGGACTATCAAAAGGTGCAGAGGTGAGGGTTGCCGGAATAAGGAGTGGGAAGGTGCGTAGCGTAGAGTTAAAAGACGGAAAAGTACAAGTAGTGTTTGAAATAGATAAGGATATACAGCTCTATAAAAATGCGAGCGCCCAGATAGGCACATTGGGACTTATGGGAGACAAGTACTTATCTATAAACCCAGGCGACCCCTCCTCTGGTGTCCTCTCTGAGGGTTCTGCCATAACCAAAACATACAGTTATGCAGACACGGATAGAATGGTAAAGGAACTAACCAACACTTCTGAGGCTATAAGATTGATGGTGGAAAACTTTCAGATGATTCTTGCAGAGAACAGAGAGGACATAAGAAGGATAGTTCAAAACCTTGAACTGCTCTCGGGTACCCTAAGCAAGATCTCTATAGAAAACAGAGAAAATCTCAGGCAGACCATAGCGAACCTCAATATACTGGTAGCAAACTTAAACAGGACCCTTCCTTCTGCTATAGCATCTGTGGACAGGTTAGCTCAGGATGTGGATAAGCTCACCGTTGAAAACAGGCAAGATCTGAGACAAACCGTTGAAAACTTAAGAGAGCTTACATACGGACTTAAAGTAACACTTCCCGAGCTTGCCAAAAACCTCAACGACCTTTCTAATAGTCTCAACAAGGTTGTGGTAGAAAACAGGGAGAATCTCAAGACAACAACCTCAAACCTTGCAGAACTTACAGAGAACCTCAGCAGAATCGTTGCAAGAATAGAAAAAGGCGAAGGCACTTTGGGTAAGCTGGTCAAAGACGAGGAACTATACAGAAATATAAACTTTGCCACAAGAACCTTTGCCAAGGCAGGAGAAGTAGCAGATAAAACTAATCTTTACATAGGCTTCAGAGGAGAGCTTTACAAGGCAGGTGATTCAAAGGGAATACTGAGCATAACTCTGCAACCTGATGAGCAGAAGTACTATCTTGTTGAAGTGGTGGGAAACTCAAGAGGTAGGGTTTACAGGGAAGAGATACTTCCTAACCAGACCGTAATAAAAAAGGAGTTCAAACCCCAGTTTACGCTACAGTATGCGAGGATATTTCCTATAATGGGAGACAAAAGCTTGGTGCTCAGGGGAGGACTAAAGGAATCCACTGGAGGTATTGGTGCTGACCTTGTTTATAACAAGAAAATTACCTTTACTTCTGACCTATGGGATTTTGGAAGGCGAGATAGACCCCAAGATAAAAACCTCAAGCCTAACCTTCAGGTGGGTGTAAACTACAAAGTAAGTGGACCCCTGTTTGTGCGCTTTGGAGCAGATGACCTTTTGAATTCTAAACTTAGAGGCGCTTTTGGTGGTGTAGGACTCTTATTTACAGATAACGACCTTAAATACCTTATTGGTACCTTGAAGATACCTTTTTAGTAAAAAATGGTTTAAATTTTATTACCATGTACGAAGAGCATATATACAGGCTCTATAAAGTGAATATGGACCTAAAACAAGAAGAGAGTTTACTTTTGCTTGTAGATGACGAAAAGGATTACTTAGTAGAGCTTTTAGAAGAATTCTTGGAGGTTGCCAAAAGGATCACCACAAAGGTGAGGTATGTTCTTTATACATCCCTTAAGTCTCACGGTAAAGAACCACCAGAAGAGGTATGGAGAGCAACCTTTGGGGGAAAGGCAATAGACCTTTTAAAAGAAAAAGGGCTTTTAGAAAAACTGCTCAACAAAGAGGCTTACCCAGAGCAAGAGGTGATAAACATCATCAAGGAGTATGCACAAGATGTCCCTCAAGTTGTGATAGCATTTTCTTACTATTCTACAACCCATACCTTTTACAGAAAGCTTCTTACGGAGGTATTTGGTGCGCGTTATGCATCTATGCCTCTTTTTGATCCTGACATGTTTGAGGGTCCCATGAGTGTAGATTGGAACTTAGTAAGCAGATTAAGTAGCGACATAGCAGACATACTAACAGAAGCAGAGTGGGCGATCGTAAAAGGTGAGGAAGGCACAAGCGTAGAGTTCTCCCTTCAAGGTAGAAAAGCCATAGCGGATACGGGACTATTTCACACAAGGGGTGATTTTGGAAACCTCCCTGCAGGAGAGGCATTTATTGCACCCTTAGAGACATCCGCTTACGGAAAGCTCGTGATCACTTATGGTCCTGACAGAAGGTTAGAAAGACCTATCAGCCTTAAATTTAAAGATGGCGCTGTGGAGGAGATAGAAGGTTTTGAACCCTACAGATACACCCTTGAGGATGTATTTAAAAAGTACGAAAATGCAAGGTTCATAGCGGAGTTTGGTATAGGTACAAACCCGGGAGCTAAAAGAGCTGACAATGTGTTGGAAGCAGAAAAAATACTTGGTACCATTCATATAGCCATAGGAGATAACCATACATTTGGTGGTATCAACAGAGTACCCTTTCACACAGATTATGTAGTTTTTAGACCAGAAGTTATAGTAGGAGGTAAAGGATGGCAAAAGAGGCTATTAGAGAAAGGGAAGATATGCACATAAAGCTGGATATGCTCAAACAAAT
Organism: Hydrogenobacter sp.; assembly: GCA_028276405.1. GTDB lineage: Bacteria > Aquificota > Aquificia > Aquificales > Aquificaceae > Hydrogenobacter. Next base: position 26,449 of record JAPYWJ010000010.1, on the reverse strand, counting down.
ACACCTCTTTGAAGGTTTAGGAGAAGAAGAGTTAAAAGAGGCTATAAAGTATATGCAAGTCAAAGAGTTTAGGAGAAACGAATACATCTTCTTTGAAGAGGAAGCGGAACCTGGCATATACATACTCATAGAGGGACTCATAAAACTACTCAAAGAGACGCAGGATGCACGCATAGTGATAGTAAGGCTTGTATACCCAGGCGATGTGTTTGGATGGATAGAATGGGGTAAAAAAGCCCCTAAAAACACATACACAGCCAAGTCCATGACAGAATCCAAAGCGCTTTACATATCCAACAAAGACTTTATAAACCTTGCTATAAAACACCCTGCAGTAGCCATAAAAATGACCTGTGAGGCAACAGCAAACCTCATACAGACCTACGAAACCATAAAGAGCATAGCGGGAGGAAAGGTGGAAGAGAGAATCGCAAAAGTGCTGTTAGAGATAGCGGATAGAATAGGAAAAAGGTACGACGATACCATAATAATAGAAGCACCCCTAACAAGACTTGATATAGCAGAGATGACTGGCACCACTGTAGAGACAACCATAAGAGTCATGAGCAAGTGGAAAAAGCAAGGTATTATAAACACAGAGAGAGGATACATAGAGATAATAAAAAGAAGAGAGTTGGAAAAGTTAGTTATTTGACCAAACACTGACTTATAATTGTACTTTATGGATCAAACTTACTTTAATCCTGTAGCGTACATCTTTAATCTCTTCTGGATTTTACTACTAATATTTTTCCTAATTCTGCCTGTATGGAGGAGGTTTCTGCTGGATAAAGCCAGAGAAGCCATAATAGAAAAGCTTGAAAGAAAAAGAGGAAGCAGGGTCATAACTTTAATACATAGACAGGAAAGCCTTGCACTGTTAGGAGTTCCCATATTCAGATTTATAAACATAGAGGACTCAGAACAGGTTCTAAGGGCTATAAGGATGACTCCAGAGGATATGCCCATAGACCTCATCATACATACGCCTGGTGGTCTTGCCCTTGCTGCTACACAGATAGCCAATGCCCTTTCAAGACACAAAGCTCCTGTAAGAGTTATAGTACCCCACTATGCTATGTCTGGTGGTACTCTTATAGCTCTTGCTGCGGACGAGATCATTATGGATCACAATGCGGTACTTGGTCCTGTTGACCCACAGTTGGGACAGATGCCTGCTGCATCCATACTTAAAGTGCTTGAGCTTAAAGATATCAATGAGATAGACGATCAAACCCTTATACTGGCGGATGTAGCTAAAAAAGCCATAGATCAAATGGTGGAATACCTGGTGAATCTTTTAAAAAATAACGGTATAGAAGAGAATAAGGCAAAGAGCATAGCTCAGGAGCTTGCTACAGGCAAGTACACTCACGATTATCCTCTAAGTGTTGAAAGGCTCAAAGAGATAGGACTTAATGTAAGCACAGATGTGCCGGAAGAAGTATACGCTCTTATGGAACTGTTCCCTCAACCCATGGGTTCCCAGGTGCCTTCCGTTCAGTACATACCAGTACCTTACAAAACTCACAGTGTGAAGTGATTTTATATAATTTTATACGATGCACCAGTTAGTTATAGTAGGTGGTGGACCCGCTGGCATATCCGCAAGCATATACGCTTCAAGGAAGAAGATGGATTTTCTTTTAATAACGCGCGAAGTGGGAGGACAGGTGATAAAAGCTGGAGAAATAGAAAACTATCTTGGATATGCCATGGTGGATGGGATAGTCTTTGTAGAGAAGATGATACAGCAGATGGAAAAGCTTGGCGTAAAACCCATATTGGACGATGTTATTAAGGTGGAAAGAAATAGTGAAGGTTTTAAGCTTAAGACCCTTTCTGGGAAAGAATACGAAGCAAAAACCGTGCTCTTTTGCACTGGGGCTGAACACAGAAAACTAAAGGTTCCTGGTGAGAAAGAGTACACAGGAAGAGGTGTATCTTACTGCTATACATGTGATGCTCCTTTCTTTAAAAATAAAAAGGTGGTTGTGGTAGGTGGTGGGAATTCTGGTTTTGAGGCGGCAGAGCAGTTGCTCAATTACGCTTTGCAGATATATATAGTAGAAATATCGGACAGGTTCATTGCAGACGAAGTGCTAAGGGACAAAGTGCTGGGAAATCCAAAGGTTAAGCCTCTTCTCAATCACAGGATCCTACAAATAGATGGAGATGGAAAAGAGGTCAAAAAGGTTGTCTTGGAAGATATGCAAAAAGGTGAAACATATACTCTTGATGTAGAGGGAGTATTTGTAGAGATTGGTCTAAAGCCCAACTCAGAACTTGCTAAAGAGCTTGGCGTTCTAACCACAAACAGAGGAGAAATAATAATAGACTGCAACAACAGAACCTCTGAAAGAGGCATTTACGCTGCTGGAGATTGCACCAACATATTCGCTAAGCAGATTATAACCGCTGCGGGAGAAGGTGCAAAGGCATTGCTTTCCATATACCATGATCTCACTTACGGAGCAAGCTCGTGGATCTGAGCAAACACATAGAACTTCTCACCTCTTACTAAGGTCTTTGTTCTCTTCTGGATCCATATGGCGTACATGGGAAAAAAGCATAAGAAAGGATTATGAAAGAAATTTTTGACTTTTCCTGCTGAGAAGCTAAAATATTTATTTTAGGGAGGTAGTAAAAATGGCACTTTTTGTGATGTTAACCACACTGACAGATGAGGGTATGAAGACGCTAAAGCACAGGCCAGAGAGGATAAGGGAAGTGGACAAAGAGGTGATGGAGCGCTTTGGTGTAAAGCTCATAGCTCAGTATGCTGTTATGGGTCCTTACGATTTTGTGAATATTTTAGAAGCGCCAGATAACGACACAATAGTGAAGATGGCTATTGAGCTCGGCTCGAGGGGAACCATAAGAACCCTTACCATGCCTGCCATAGATGTGGAGCAGCTCATAAAGGATCTGCAAGAACTAAGTAAGTGAATGCAAGACACGCTTAGAACCTTTTATAGGGTAATAACGGAATACACGGACCTAAGATGGGCAAGGACCAGGGATGACCTTGTAAGTAAGATAATCAAGGTTCTCAGGGCTTTTTCGGAAGGTAGGGATATACAGGATGTACTTACTGAAAGAAGTCTCTCTGCAGAAGTAGAAAACTCTTTAAGCTACCTTTATGAATTTTCGCAGAAAAATAGAGAGGAACTTGACAAACTCATAAGCGCTCTAGCTATTTTTGTTAAGTCTCCAGCACCTTGTAAGATGACTATAATAAGACTTGCGGAGGTTTTGCTTGAAGATAGGAGAGATACTAAGGTCAGGGATATTTAGCGTATCCTTTGAATTTTTTCCACCCAAGACAGAAGAAGGAGAAAGAGAGCTTTTTGAAACCATACGAAACCTTGAACACATATCACCCACTTTTGTTTCTGTAACTTATGGAGCGGGGGGAAGTACAAGAGACAGAACCAAGAGGATAGTAGAAAAAATACACAAAGAGACTCATCTGACAGTTATGGCTCATCTGACATGTATAGCTCACTCAAAGCAGGAGATTTTAAGCATATTAGAGGAATACAGAAAGATGGGCATAGAAAACATATTAGCCTTAAGGGGAGATATACCTAAAAACTTTGAACCGCCTGCAGATGCGTGTAAGTACGCCTACGAGTTAGTAATGCTTATAAGAGAAAACTTTAAAGAAGCTTTTTCTATAGGTGTAGCGTCCTATCCCGAAGGACACCCAGAATCACCAAACATGGAGTGGGAAATAAGATACTTTAAGGAAAAAGTGTTCGCAGGTGCGGACTTTTCTATAACCCAGATGTTTTTTGTAAACGATTACTATTACAGATTTGTTGAGCTGTGCCAGAAAGAAGGTGTGCACATACCCATAATACCTGGCATCATGCCTATAACCAATTTCAAGCAGGTGAGTAAATTCGCTTCCATGTGCGGTGCCACCATACCCGATAAGCTCGTAAAAAGCTTAGAGCCTTACGCAGATAATCAAGAAGAAACAACCAAGATAGGAGTAGAGTTTGCCATAAAGCAATGCGAGGACCTCTTGGATAACGGTATACCTGGGCTACACTTTTATACGCTTAATAAGTCCAAAGCGACAATGCAGATATACCATGCGGTGCGCGATCGTATAGAAGCTCTTAGAAAGATAGAGCTTTAACTAAATTTTCCTCTGAAAATTTTTCAGGGTTTTCACTTACTCCCACGCTAAGAACTTGACAGGGTCTATGGGTTTGTTACCCTCTATTACCTCGTAGTGAAGGTGTGGTCCTGTACTTCTTCCCGTTGAGCCTACCCTTCCCACCACCTCACCTGCCTTAACCTTTTGACCTTCTTTCACATCAATCTGAGAGAGGTGCCCGTAGAGGGTAAGGTAACCAGAGGGATGCCTTATTATCACCGCCTTGCCGTAGTCTGCATACCAGCCAGCAAACTCCACCACCCCCTCCGCGGTGGCAAAAACCTTTCTACCCATTGGTGCTTCTATGTCAATACCCGAGTGAAACTCATAACCTCTTCCAAAGGGATTTTTTCGCCAGCCCATGCTGGAGGTGATCCTGCCATACAGAGGATAGCCCAAGGGTATGCCCTTCAAGGTTGATAGCAGATAGTCCGCCCGATCCTCTAAGAACTGAAGGTAGGAGGGGTCGTAAGGTGCCTCTTTGGCTCTTCCTGCACCGCCCACAGCGAGGGAATTCTTCACGAGACCCCTCTTTGAAAGGTAGTCCTCTACCAAAAGTAACTTCTCTTCCAAATTTTTTAACTTTGAGGTGAGCAATGCCTTCTCTTTTTTAAGTTCCTGCCTTTCTAAGGCTACGCTCTTTATCTCTTGGGTGAGCCTGTGCCCTTCTGCTTTAAGATGCTGTTTTTCTGAAAGGAATTTAAGGCTCATAGAGTAAGAAAACACAGAAAACAAAATAAAAATCATAGCAAACACTCCAAAAGCCTTTATGTATCTTTTGCGAATTCTTATGGTTTTGGGTGCCTTTCCCTCATGATGGGCTATTATGATGGTTATATACTCCCTCATTTCGGTATATAATTATAGCATGCTTGGGAGGAGAAGAGAAACAGAGGCAAGTTCTCAAGAAGTGCGCACTATTATAGGTCTTGATTGTGTTTTTGAGGGAAATCTAACTGTTCCCGGGGGGCTTGCGAGGATAGATGGTGATGTAGTTGGAAACATTAAAGGTAGTGGTGGTTTAATAATTGGAGAAAAAGGGTCTATAAAGGGAGACCTGAATGTTGAAAATGTAATAGTTTATGGAAGAGTTCAGGGAAATATAAAAGCCAAGAGCCTTGAGATCAGAGCGTCTGGCAGAGTGGATGGAAACATCCAAGTGGAGGAGCTGCTAATAGAGAAGGGTGCCATATACAATGGGCAATGTAATATGGGGAAGGGCTCCACAGAGAAGGAGTATTCAGAGTAAACACTTGTTTTGTTAAAGCAGGAAGCTCCTGAGTTGGTTCACGGTCCTATCTGTCTGAGGAAGGCGGGTATCTCTTCGCTCTTTGTCCATCCGCACTCCTCAAGGGCATTGTCAACAGACTCAGGAAGTTTACGGGTTTTTTCCGCAAGATACTTAACAAACTCTTCCCTCTTACCCTTAAAACCTTCTATCTCTTCAGAACTCACTTCTGGAAAACGAGAAGCTATCCTCTCCTTTACTATCTTCCATGCTGTTGGGTTAGAATAAAGACTAAACTCTTTGCCTCTTACTGTTTCCTTTACGGTAAGTCCTTTAAGAAATTCCATCCGTGAAGGTTCTATGGTAATTATAGCTTCAGCCATGAGTGGATCTACTGTGTAGAATATGCCAAACATCTTACCCAGTATCCTTCTCTGAGTTCTTATGATCACATCAATTTTGTCCCGTACCTGGTCCTCCACTTTATCGTAAATAAGTTCGTAGTAATTTAGCTGCTGTAGTTCAAGTCCACCCAAATGCCTTATAAAATTAGCAAGCTCGTGATAGTTTGTTCCTCTATCTTCCCGTATTATCTCTTTTTTTACAGCTTTTTCAAGCTCACCGTAATCCAAAACGATGTCTGTATGTATAGGTGGTACTATATGATAGGTATCGGATTCCCATCCTGCCTTTCTGAGGATCTGCTCCGCTCCGCCGTTGTCTATGTTGTACTTCTGCATTAAAAGTTTTTTCAGTCCTTCTCTGTCTTTTTTATATTTGTCTAACTCCTCGTCGGGTATATCCACATCAACATAAACGAACCTTTCAGCTTCACCTTCCTTTATGAATATGTTCTTTCTACCCTTTATGTGTCTCTTTATAAAAGCCCAGTCTTCTTCTGTCATAATAGGTTCTGGATGCCATTCTCTTGACATCTCCTCTTCAAGCTCGAGATAAGGAACAGATTCGTACCAGGTAGCCTTATTGAGCTTTGACTCTATGACCTCCTCTCCTTCACCCGTCCTCTCTTTGACATACTCTACAAACTCCTTCCTTTTGAACTTGAACCTGTCTATTTCATCAAGAGTAAGTTCGGGAAACAGTATCTTTAGCTTGTAGCGTATGAAGTCCCAGTTTCCAAACAGGTTCTGTGGTTCCAAAGCTTCGTAACCGTAAGGGTTTGTTTTGAGAAAATCAAGATAATACTTTATAAAAGTCCTTACCCTTGGGTCTGTTAGGGCGAGGATCTTTATAAACTCAGGATCGTAAAACTCTATAATGCTCAAAAGCCGGGCTACATTCACTTTTTTAATATTGTGAAGGTGGCAAAGCTCTATCTTGTATCTCTTTGGAATGTTCTTCTCTACGCAGTACTCGTTAATGACATCCATCTCAGATTTGAGCATGCTTCTGAAGAAAATAAGCTTTTCCTTTGGACTTAGTCTTTCTTTGCTCAAAAGAAGTTCCAACATGGTTCCCACCTCCTATAATGATGAATATAAAGCGGTGTAGTGTTATTCGCTATTAAAAGTCTTTAAAGGCACATAAAGAATTGTTATTAAAAATCAAGGTCGTAGTCATCCTCAGAAAACTCTTCTAAATCAGGCTCGTAAGTTTCTATCTTCTGCATGTGCGCAGATTCAAGGGGTCTAAAGCTTGCAGTTTCCTTCATAAAGGCTACTTTTATTATCCCTGTAGGACCTTGTCTTTGTTTTGCAACTATGACTTCCGCTATGCCTTGCTCTTCGGGCGGAGGGGATTTCTTATAATACTCTGGCCTGTGTATAAATATGATAAGGTCCGCATCTTGCTCTATCTGTCCACTCTCCCTTAGGTCTGCAAGCTGTGGTCTTTTGTCGCTTCTGTGTTCCACTTGGCGAGACAGCTGTGCCAAGGCTACTACGGGTATGGAAAGCTCCTTTGCCAAAGCTTTTAAGTTTCTGGAGATTTCTGCTACCTCTTCCTGTCTTGAGGATTTCCGTACTGGAGGTCTCAGAAGCTGAAGGTAGTCTATGAAGGCAACTTCCACACCCTTCTCCTTTTTTAGTTTTCTGGTTTTTATTCTCAGGTCGGTAGTTGAAAGAGTAGGTGTATCATCTATGTATATCTCACAGCGCGAGAGCTCAATAGCTGCACCTATAAGCTTATTTCTTTCTTCCTCTTTTATAAAACCTCTCCTCATGTTCTGAAGAGGCACTCCGGAAAGCATGGAAAGCGCTCTCATGGTAAGCTGCTCCTTACTCATCTCAAGGGAATATATGACTACAGGAACTTTTTCTTCCATTGCCATGTTTATAGCCATGGAAAGCATAAAACTGGATTTGCCCATACCTGGTCTTGCAGCCACTATGATAAGGTCCGAAGGATGAAAACCCGTGGTTAGTACATCAAGGTCTAAAAAGCCTGTTGCTCTGCCTGTGATGAGTTTTTCTTCCTTTCTGTGCTTCTCTATTATGTCTATGACTTTACTTACCACTTCTTTTACATGGTAATAGTGGGTTATGGTTTGCTTTTCAGATATTTCAAGCACCTTGTGGGTTATAAAGTCAATAAGTCTGTTAAAGTCTGGTTCCTCCTTTACGCCCCTGAGAGTACTTATAGAAAGCTCCATAAGGCTTCTAAGTCCTGACTTTTCTTTTACGAGCTTTATGGCTTCTTCCAACAGAGCACCTTTTGCCGCTTCGTCAACAAGAGCATAAACAAAAGACATGTCTATCTTTCCACTTAGCCCATATCTGTTTATATATTCTCGCAGCACTATGTCATCCCAGTCTTTGCCTTTATCTTCCCAAAGCTTGTAAAGGAGAGAAAAAAGCAGTCTATGATTTTCCAAGTAAAAATCTTCCTCTCTGAGGTATTCAAGCACTTGAGGTATAGTTTCTGGATCAAGGATCATGGCTCCCAGTATGGCTCTTTCCGCCAGCTCGTCGTGAGGGGGGTCTATGTCTAAGTATGTCATTGGTGCTGATGATTTTATAAAATATTACCATGAGCTTAAAAGACAAGCTAATAGATTATGCAAGGTTGGTAAAGTTTGAACACACAGTATTTGCTCTTCCCTTTGCATTAGCTTCTGTTTTAATACTGTATGAATCTTTCCCAAGCTGGTGGAAGATTTTTTGGATAGTTTTTGCTTTGGTCAGTGCAAGAACTGCAGGAATGTCTCTAAACAGGCTTATAGACCTACCTATAGACGAGAAAAACCCAAGAACTAAAAACTGGGTGCATGTTTCCGGTAGAGTAAAAAAGCACGAAATAATAATTCTTATCATCATTTCTTGTGTATTGTTTATATTTTCCACGCTTTTTATAAATTTTTACGCATTTTTATTATCTCCTGTGGTGATATTTCTCCTCTGGCTTTACCCTTACTCGAAACGCTTTACGAACTTTCCGCATCTTGTTCTTGGAGTGATCTACTTTCTCATACCCATAGGTGTGGATGTGGCTCTGAATGAAGAGGTGTCTCTACTTTCGGTTTTGTTAGGAACTGCTATGGCTTTTTGGGTTGCCGGTTTTGACATACTTTATTCTCTTCAAGATTATGAATTTGACAAACAACATCACATAAAGTCCGTAGCTGTAAGATTTGGCATAGAGTCAGCTATAGTTCTGTCAAGGTTCTTTCATGCTATCACTTTCTTTTCCCTTATGCTTGTAGGTCTCATCTCCTCCCAGTTAGGTTATATTTACTTTATAGGTCTTTTGGTTCTTGCAGGCTTTCTTTTCTACGAGCATAGCCTTATAAAACCCCATGACCTTTCCAAGATAAACAAAGCCTTTTTTACTGTTAACGGTTACATAAGTTTGATCTTTTTGTTTGTAGTGCTTTTAGACAGACTCCTTTGAAGCATTTGGTCAATAAATAACCTTACTGCTGGACCCTGGGGCCTTTTCCTGTCATAAATGAGATAAAAGTTCCTTTTTATAGGTTCCAAATCCATTACTCTAATCACCTGCAGGTCTTTTTTATCTCTTAGTGCGTAAGAAGAGACAAAAGATATTGCTTGAACCTTTCTGAGTAAGGAAAGGATCACATGGTTTTTGTCAACTACAGCTATGATGTTTAGGTCCCTGAGGTCTATGCCTTTTGTCTTTAGCAAGTTCTCTACAAACTTTCTAGTACCAGAAGATGCCTCTCTGAGTATAAAGGGATACTTAAGAAGGTCGTCAAGAGATAAGTTTTTGGGTATACCTTTGCTACCTACAAAGTGTATGGTATCCTCCCACATTTCAAACACCTCAAGGTCTGGGTTTGTGCACCTAAAGCCTATAAAACCCATATCTACATTGCCTTCTTCTACCATGCTAAGTATCTTCATAGAATCTTCCACAATTACCTCTACACTGCTGTTAGGGTTGTTTGCCAAATAGTCTCCTAAGATGTCTGGAAGAAGATATGTCCCCGGGACAGAGCTTGCACCTATTCTTATGTGTCCTTTGTAAGAGCTAGATATGAGCTTTATCTCCTCTAAGGCAAGAAGTTTCAGCTCAAGTATCTTTTTTGCATATGGGTAAAGTATGTGCGCGTTGCTGGTGGGAACGAGTCTTCTGCCTTTTCTGTAAAAGAGCTTTAAACCTATGGACTTTTCAAGCTGGTTTATGTGGAAGCTTATGGTGGACTGAGATAAGTGCAAACAGTTAACGCTCTTTGCTATGCTTCCTTTTTCGTAAACACAACAAAAAAGTTCAAGAAGCCTCGTATCCAGGTATATGTTTTTCATTACAGACTTTAATAGTAATGTCCTGCAAACTATTGTGCAATTAAAAGCATCATACCTTTTTGATTATTCCTCTTTCACCTTGTAATAGAAGATAAGAACAGCTATGATGACCGCTATAGCTAATGCGAACAGCAGGGTGTCTACGGGATTCTTCCACTCAACAAGCTTTTTTGTAAAGGTTATTGCCAGTATAAGGATCACCACACTTGCAAGCTTAGCCTTAAGCTGGTCTATGTCTGTGATCCTGAGCCACTCTGGAACATTAAGCTTTCCTACAAAAAGCTCATAAAGACCTACCGAGAAGATGTACAGTATTATGGAAAGAAGGTGTATGTCCATAACGGATATAAACTTGGTGGAAAGCACTGCGGGATCTCTTATTTCTGGCTTAAAGATAACTCCGTAAAGAGTCTCTAATAGTATGTAAACGCCATAAAGTCCCAAAAAAGTAGCTCCTATAAAAAGGCTAATGGCAGGTAGAAGCGCTATAGCATGTCCAAGTTCTAAGAGCTTTCTTATCATCACCTTACCTCCGTGTTTATGAGTATTCTGTTGTTCTGCGTGCCTACCTTGGTTTGCAGGGTACCCACAAGATCACCTTTCTGAACTTCAGCCATAGGAGATTTGCTTATTCTTGCAGTGATGATCACATCTCCTTCCATTATCCTGTTGTTATCCAGCTTATTTTTACCTGTGATCCTAAATGCGTAAGGCATTTCCGGGTTTTTTACTCTTAAGACCGCTATAGGCATAGGATTTTGAAGGTCTCTAACTGCGATGATCAGAAAATAGTCCCCCTTGGGCATCTTGCTTCTAAGCTCAGGGGATAAATCCACGGTTCCCTTTATGAATTGATTTCTGTACTTTTCTATGGGTACATCCTTTGGCACTGGCTGACAGGAAAAGAAAAAGATAGCTAAGAGAGACAAAAGCTTTAGCATGTTAAAATTATACCGTGAGAGTTGCGGGTATCCTTCTTCACATAACCTCTTTACCTTCACCTTTTGGCATAGGAGAGCTGGGTCCTACCGCCTACCAATTTGTAGATTTTTTGTACGCATCTGAACAAAAGCTGTGGCAAGTGCTTCCTTTAAATCCCACCTGCGTGGAGCATGGAAACTCCCCTTACTTTAGCATCTCTCTATTTGCGGGCAACCCACTACTTATAAGTCCTGAACTTCTCTGTAAAGATGGTTTACTTTCTGAAAAGGACTTAGAAGGTTGTCAGGTTCAAGGGGATAAGGTGGATTATCCCACCGCTTGGAGTATAAAGGAAAATATCTTAGAAAAGGCTTACAGGAACTTTAGCGAAAACGGCGAGTATAGAAATTTTCTTGAAGAAAACGCATACTGGCTTGAAGATTTTTGTAGGTTCAAAGTTCTTAAGGACAAATACAGAAAACCATGGAATGTGTGGGAAAGCGAAAGTATAAAGGGACTTGAAGACAAGATTAAAAAAGAGAAGTTTTTGCAGTTCGTGTTTTTCAAGCAATGGAAGGCTCTAAAAGCTTACGCGAACTCTAAAGGGATAAAAATAATGGGTGACCTTCCCATATACCCAGCGTTTGACAGTAGCGATGTGTGGTCCAACAAAGATCTATTCAAGCTAGATGAGCACAATAGTCCTTATGTGGTTGCGGGTGTACCACCAGACTATTTTAGCAAAGAGGGTCAGCTTTGGGGAAATCCTGTATATAACTGGGAAAGGTTAAAGGAGGAGGGCTTTTCTTGGTGGATAAGAAGGATAAGGCATAACTTAAGACTTTTTGACCTTCTGAGGCTTGATCACTTTAGGGGTTTTGTTGCCTACTACGAAGTGCCTGCTTCCGAAAAAACTGCCGTGCGGGGCAGATGGGTAAGTGCGCCTGCAGAGGAGTTTTTCACTAAGCTAAGGGAGGAGTTTCCAGATTTTCCCTTTGTTGCAGAAGATCTGGGCCTTATTACTAAAGATGTGGAAGAGATAAGGGACCGCTTTGGTTTTCCGGGAATGAAAGTGCTTGTTTTTGCCTTTGAGTCGGAAAACCACCCTTACATGCCTCACAACCACAACAAAAATTCCTTTGTTTATACAAGCACACACGACAACATGCCGGTAAGAGGTTGGTACTTGCAAGAGCTTGATCCCTCATCAAAGGAAAGGCTTTTTAGATATTTGGGTAGGGAACTAAGCGAGGAGGATGTGAGCTATGCACTTATAAGACTTGCTTACATGTCTGTATCTAAGGCTTGTATAGTTCCCATGCAAGACCTCTTGAATTTAGGGCAAGATGCAAGGATGAACACTCCAGGCAAAAAGGAAGGAAACTGGGAATGGAGGCTAAAAGACATGCCAGACGATGAACTGTCTTTCAAACTCAAAGAGCTGTGCTTAACATACGGTAGGTGATCACTCTACTGGCACTTTTTTAGCTCTTTCCTTCTTTTCTTCTTTTCCTTGGGCTTTGCTCTCTAACTGTGATACCTTGTAGTCTAAGAGAGTTTTGAGTATCCTGAGCATAGAAAGTTCTGCCATGTAGAGGTTTTTCATCACTTCCCCTCTTACTTCTTTAGGTGGTAAAAGGATCTCAAAAAGCTTAAATACACTCTTGCGAAGTTCCTCTACCTCCTCTTGCATGCTCTCTGGTTTAAGTTCCTCTTTTTGTGCCATGTTTTATTAATTTAACATCCTGTCAATCCTTTATCAAGTTTAAAAACTCCTTTACCGCTCTTTCAATACCGAATATGACCGAGTTGGATATTATGGAGTGTCCTATGTTGAGCTCTTCTACTATACCTTTTAATTCCCTTACAAAATCGCGCACATTTTGATAGGTAAGTCCATGTCCTGCGTAAACCCTAAGCCCAAGACTTTTTGCTTCCATACCCGCTCTTTTTAGCTTTTCTATCTCTTCCTTGAGTTGGGCAGTCTTTCCTTCCTTCCACAGATGGGCAAACCTGCCCGTGTGAAGTTCCACCGCGTCCGCTCCTGCCTCTTTGGATGCAAACACTTGCTCTGTATGGGGTTCAATAAAAAAGGAAACCTCTATACCTACGGACCTAAAGGGTTTTATGTAATCCTTTAGGAAGTCTTTCATACTTGCTACATTTAAGCCTCCTTCAGTGGTTATTTCCTCCCTTCTTTCTGGAACAAGCGTTATCCTGTTGGGCTTTACTCTAAGAGCTATTCCTCTCATTTCTTCAGTGGGTGCCATTTCCAAGTTCACAGGCACAGTTAGGAGCTCCTTTATGAGCTCCAAGTCTCTATCTTGTATGTGTCTTCTGTCTTCTCTAAGATGAAGCGTTATCTGGTCTGCCCCTGCTTGTTGAGCTATGAGTGCTGCAAATACAGGGTTTGGTTCAAAGGTCTTCCTTGCCTGTCTGAGAGTTGCCACATGATCTATATTTACGCCAAGTCTCATATAAAAAATTATATCTTTAGGTGGTATAATAATGCCATGTACTACTTTTTGCTTGTGCTGTTTGTTATAGTTTCCCTACTGCTTATAATAGTTGTGCTTCTTCAAAGGAGCAGGGGAGATGTAGGAACTGCTTTTGGTGGGATGGGTCAAGGTGTTTTCGGTCCAGGTGGTGTGGACACTATACTTACCAAGTTCACTTATTGGCTGGGCTTTTTTTTCATGCTCTTGGCTTTACTTCTTGCTCTTACTAATCCATCAAGGAAAGGTTCCCTTATAAAAGATGAGACTGAAAGACCTCCTAAAAGTAACCAGCAAAGTATCCCCGCGGGAAAGACAGCTCCTTCTGGCACACCTTCTGAAAGTAAAACCAGGTGATATATACCTTATTGAGGACAGAGAGGTGTCCAGAGATCTACAGGAAAAGTACCTAAGGTCCATGAAACTACTTGAAGAAGGCTATCCTCTTCAGTACATATTGGGAGAGTGGGACTTTTACGGAAGGACCTTTAAGGTAAAAGAAGGCGTGCTAATCCCAAGACCTGAAACAGAGTTGCTCTGTGAGAAGGTGCTTGAGCTGATCCCCACCGATGGGGAATATGTGGGCTTTGAGATAGGTGTTGGGACAGGATGTATATCCATAACATTACTCTTGGAAAGGAAGAACCTCATTATGTATGCAGATGATGTGCAAGACACGGCTTTAGAACTTGCCAAAGAAAACGCAAAGATGCACAAAGTAGAGAAAAGACTTATACTTAAAAAGGGAGATATGTTTGAGCCTGTGGAGGGTATGGTGTTTGACTTTATAGTTTCTAACCCACCTTACATATCCCAAAGAGAGTGGGAAAATTTACCCCTAGGTGTAAGGCTTGAAGGTTGGACCTCTCTTATAGGAGGTAAAAAGGGTTATGAGTTTTATGAGCGCTTTGCCCAGGAAGTACAGAAGTTTATAAAGGACAGAGGATTTTTTGCGTTAGAGATAGGACATGATCAGGGAGCCATCCTTAAGAAGCTCTTTACAGAAAAAGGTTTCCGAGTAGATATTTTTAAAGATTACGCAGGTCAGGACAGGGTAATAGTAGGATGGAGGCTGTAGGCTTTTTTCTTGGTGTTTTGTTCTTCATACTGTTTGAAGGGATTTTTGCAGGCGCAGAAATAGTTATTATAAGTACAGACAGGAGCAAAGTCCTTGCCCTTTACAGAAAGACAGGATACAGGTTTTTAAGAGACTTCTACGAAAACCCAGAGGAGTACATCACCCTTTCCATGCTGGGTTATACAGTAAGTGTAGTCTTTGCAAGCACCTTTTACACTATGGCAGTCATCACCTTGTCGGACTACATGCCTTACATAAAAGGTTATGAGGTTTTTATCTCTCTTAGCTTAGTCCTCTTTACCTTAGTACTGGGAGAGGCTATACCTAAAAGCCTCTTTCAAAAGCATGCAGACAAACTTCTCATACCAAGCCTATGGTATCTAAGCAAGCTCAAATTGGTAGCTTTCCCTCTTCTTATATTTTCAAAAAAAGTAAGCAGACTGCTTACGGAGTTTTTCAAAAGCAGGTACTCGGAAAAGTTAACCAAGCTAGACATAATGAAACTTTTGGAAGAAATAGAGCTTCAGGATGAAAAGATAAAAACCGCTGTTGAACTCCTCGCGCTTAAAGAAAGTACCCTTTCGGAAGTGGTAAAACCCATTTACGAAGTGGTTATGATAGACGAAGTTTCTACTGTGGGACAAGCTCTCCAAAGGATGAAAGAGAGCGGTTTTACCAAACTACCTGTTTATAGGAAAAGGGTTGATGACATAACAGGCTATGTGGATATGTTTGATATAATAGACAATCCTCCATCAGCACCCATCAGAGAGTTCGTAAAACCTCTCAGTATATTCTCTGAGTTTACACCTCTGCAGGATGCTCTTGAGACTTTTAGGAAAAGCAGCGCACGCATGGGTCTTGTGGTGGACGAAAGAGGCATCGTATTGGGCATAGTTACCTTTGATGATATAGTAAGGGAGGTTTTGGGTCAGATAGGGGACAGTCTCACCCAGTCAGAAGAACCCATAAAGGAAATAGAGAAGGAAAAATGGATTGTTGATGGCATGATTGACAAGCACGAATTTGAAAAGGTAGCGGGTATAAAGTTTCCTGATGGACCCTTTTTAACCTTGGGAGGTTTTATAATATACCAACTCAAAAGGATACCCCGTAAGGGCGAGGTGGTTGTTTGTTGTGGACTAAAGTTCCTAGTTATCCAATCTGACAGCAGGAAGGTGAGAAAACTGATGGTGGAAAAATATGTACAGGAGCAGAAAGCTTAAAGAGATACCTCAGGAGCTAAGACCAAGAGAAAAACTCAGAACCTTAGGTGTTGACGCACTCTCTGACGAAGAGTTAATGGCTATTATATTAGGCTTTGGGACAAAGAGGGACGATGTACTCTCTCTTTCAAAGAAAATAGTTAGGCTCGGGTGGGAGAGACTCAAAAGCATGAGCGTTGAAGAGATTATAAAAGAGATAAAAGGGATAGGAGAAGTAAAGGCGTGCCAAATAAAAGCTATCTTTGAACTGAGCAAACGCATATACGAACCGCACGCTCATGTGGTTATAAATACGCCCGAAGATGTCTACAAATTTCTCAAGAGTAAGATGGATAACAGAAGAGAACATCTTTGGGCACTCTATCTGAGTCCTTCCAACAGCCTTGTAAGCTATGAAACGGTAGCTATAGGTAGGATGAATTCTGTGTTTGCAGACCCAAAGGATGTACTTTATGGAGCTGTAAAAAGTGCTTGTCATTCTATTATACTAGCCCATAGTCATCCTATGGGACAACCAAAACCTTCAAAAGCGGACTTAGAGTTTACTAAAAGAATAAAAGATGCATGTCAGCTTTTGGGATTTGAACTCCTTGACCACATCATAATTACAGCCTTTAGCTACTTTTCTATGAAAGAGGGAGGGTTTTTATGATGGTATAATCTATAACATGCTCTGAAGGTTTAAAAGCGATGACCCTCCTTTTAGATGGAAAGACTTTATCAGAAAACATAAGAGAAGAAATAAATAGGAAGGTGAAGGCTATAACTTCAAAAGGATACAGAGAGCCAACCTTGGCGGTGGTTTTGGTGGGTAATGATCCTGCAAGTCATATATATGTCAGGAACAAAAGGAGAGCGTGCGAAAAAGTAGGGATAAAATCTCTTTTTTATCACCTCCCTGAGAACACCACAACACTGGAACTCCTGGACCTAATAGCCTACCTAAACAGTGAAGAAAAAGTAGACGGCATACTTGTCCAGTTGCCACTACCTAAGCACATATCCCAGCAAGAAGTTATACTCTCCATATCCCCAAGAAAAGATGTGGACGGCTTTCATCCTGAAAACATGGGAAGATTGGTGGCTCGCATTGAAGGAGGTTTTGTTCCTTGTACCCCTTTAGGTATAGACTTACTTTTAAAACACTACCGTATAGACCTGAAAGGAAAGGATGTGGTGATAGTAGGTGCTGGCTTTATAGTGGGCAGACCTTTGGCACTTTTGATGTTGTGGAGAGATGCAACGGTTTGCGTGTGCCACATACATACGAAAGATATAACTGTGTACACTAAAAAAGCGGATATACTCATATCAGCAACCGGTGTGCCTCATCTCATAAAAGGAGACATGATAAAAGAAGGTGCTGTTGTAGTAGATGTGGGCATATCCAAGTTAGGGGATAAAGTGGTGGGAGATGTGGACTTTGAGAGCGTGAAACACAAAGCAAGTGCCATAACTCCTGTACCGGGTGGGGTAGGTCCCATGACCATAACAGCTCTACTTTTAAACACTTTACAAGCTTATGAACAAAACATGGGATTAAAGGATGTGGGTCTTTGATGAGTACGCGCAAGCATACGACCTTTGGTACGAAAAGCCTTTTGGAATGTCTGCATATAAGCTGGAGCTTGAGTGTCTCAAGAAACTTTACCAGCAGTCTGAGATTTCCTTAGAGATAGGGGTAGGAAGCGGGCGTTTTGCCTTTGCCTTGGGTGTGCGCTATGGTATAGATACATCAAAAGAATTACTTAAAATGGCTGTAAGAAGAGGCATACACGGAGTGTTAGGTAAAGCGGAAGCTTTACCTTTTAAAGAGAAAGCTTTCGATGAAGCTCTCATGGTAGTTTCTTTGTGTTTTTTTGAAGATCCTATTGCTTCTTTGAAGGAAGCTAACAGAGTGCTCAAAGCTAAAGGTTCTCTGTTGTTGGGACTTGTACTTTCGGGCAGTCCTTGGGCGGAGTTCTACAAAGACAAAGCCAAGAAAGGACATCCCATTTACAAAAATGCTAAATTTTATTCTTACCGTCAACTTGCCAGCATGCTAAAGGAAACTGGTTTTAGTATTGATGATGTATACACAACTTTATTCGAAGCACCCCAAGACGAGCAACCTTTAAGGACAAAAGAGATACGGAAAGGTTTTTGGCAAGAAGGCGGTTTTTTCTGCATTAGAGCTATGAAGCTACCTTTTTAACTCTTCTAACTCTCTTGCTGCGGCATAAAGAATAGCTTCTGCAACCATCTGTCCATCTACGCTTGCTTTGCCCCTCATTTTGGAAAGGGTTTTTTTCAGAGAAATGGCTTCCAACTCAAGAACTAGCTGATCTCCTGGATATACAGGCTTTTTAAACCTTGCTTCATCAATACCAGCAAAAACTACAGCGTATTTGCCTATTTCCAAACCTAAAGACTTTATCATAAGAATCCCACCTACCTGAGCCATAGCTTCAAGTATGTAAACACCCGGCATCAGGGGGAAGCCAGGAAAGTGTCCCTGAAAGTAGGGCTCATTAGCGGAAACATTTTTGATCCCAACGATACGTTTGCCTAACTCTATATGAATGACCTTGTCAGCAAGAAGAAGTGGATATCTGTGAGGTAAGACCTCCATTATCTCTCTTATATCCATCATCGTATCAATTATAAACCCTGTTCATAAAAAATTCATCTTTTTTGTATATAATTAGTTTAAATTTCATTTGGAGGTAGAAGCATGAAGAGAGTACTTTTGAGCGGAATTCTCAGCATTGCCCTTCTTGCGTCCTGCCAAAAGAAGGCTGAAGAGACACAGCCGGCAGGACAACCAGCACAACCAGCTCAACCTGAGCAATCAGCACAACCAGCTCAACCAGCTCAGCCCGAACAACAGAAACAAGAACAACCAAGCGAGCCTTCTGGTGAGCAAAAGCCTGCTGAACAGAAATCCCAAGGGCCTGCTAAGGACATGACCGCTTTAGCTCAACAAAAAGGCTGTTTTGCTTGTCACGATATAAACACCAAAAAAGTGGGGCCAGCGTATAAAGATGTTGCCAAAAAGTTTGCAGGTCAACCAGGAGCTGTTGATGAGCTTGCCAAAAGGATAAAGAATGGAGGAGTAGGAACTTGGGGACAGGTACCTATGCCTCCGCAAAATGTGACTGATGAAGAAGCTAAGGAACTTGCCCAGTGGATCCTTTCTCTGAAATAAGGTCTTACTTTTCAAGCTTTGTTGAACTTCATTTTAAAAAACCTGTGGAGGTGTCCTGCTCCTATCTGAGGGACGCCCTCTTGTTCTTTCTTTTTGCGGAGTACTTTGGACTTGATAACCCTTTAGGTATTTACGCCCTTGACCTTTACCCATACCTACTTGAAGAGTTTCATCTTTGGCACAAGAGCTTAGGTATAGAAAAAGGTGGCTTTAACATGCTTCCATGCTGTTAAGGATAGTACTTTTTGGTGGTAAAGGTGGTGTTGGTAAAAGCACTTTAGCTTGTGCTACAGCCCTTAAGTTATCAGAACATCACAAAACCCTTTTGCTTTCTATAGACCCAGCCCACTCCCTTTCGGGCATACTTCAGACAAAAATAGGTTCTGAGATTTCTAGAATAACACACAAACTTTATGCACAAGAGTTATTAGCGGAGGAGCTCGTAGAGAAATATTCAAAAAAAGTCCTTCTTGCTTTAAAGGAGACTATTCCCACATTAAGCTCAGGACTTGAAGAGTATGCGAGACAACTAAAGCACTCACCTACTGCTTTAGAAACAGCTTTACTTGACCGTTTAGTTGACTATTTTGAAGAACCTTTTGACTTCATAATAATAGACAACGCTCCTACAGGACAAATGGTAAGGCTTTTTTATACCATGAACTCACTGGAAAACTGGTTTTCTTTTCTTGAGAAAGTAGCAGAAGAAAAGCAAAAGCTTGAGAATTTTATGGGAAGGAAGAATAATCTTATTGAACTGTTAAGAAGTAGAAAGAATAGAGTGAAAAAGGTTATAAGTGTCTTGAGAGAAAAGGCTATCGTATTTGCAGTTACCAACGAAGATCCGCTGTCTATGGAAGAAGGGGATAGTCTCCAGAAGCATCTTAGGAATTTTAAGGTGTATAAGGTGATAAACAGGTGCAGTCTTGAAAAAACACCTTTCCTTAAAGTTCCATACTTAGAAAACCCCTTTGGCATTGAAAACTTACGGAAGCTCCATATAGACCACCTTCTAAAAGTCATCATTAACGAGTAAAACGCCATATATATTCCGCTTACGCAGAGAAAACCCTTTCAAAAAGCTTTTCAGCCCAATCCCGATCCTCTAAAAATAGTATGTTTTTCTCCTCGTATTTCTCTTTGGGTTTTATGCTTGCTTGACCTCTCCGCAATTCTTCGTAAGGAGTGGTAGAAAGGATAAAACCCTTTACCTCCACTTGCCAGTTTTCATGTTCCTTTCTAAGGGTTTCCCTCAATCCTTCTGAAAGGAACCTGACCTTTTCATTATCAAGCACATCTCCCAGCATCTTTAGTCCCTTTGGTTCTATGAAAACTATGTAAATTCTGTTTCCCTTTTTTTCTCTTATCCAAAGGATAAAGTCAGGATAAAACTCTCTCCAATCAAGCATAAAGCCCACCCCTTCCCTTGCCTCGTTCCTGAGTAAAACTATGTGGTATTCATCCAAAAGTTCTTGGTTTTTGTTTAAATAATCCCTCAGACCTTCCAAAAACCTTTTCTCCCCCTCGTTCAATGCCGATGGAGAAATGCTTATACCTTCCTTTTCCAAAAGCAGTGGGACAAATACAGAATTATCTATAACAATCCTTGGCAATATATCTCTTCCCTCCTGTTCGCGCAAAAGGGCATCCATATCTTCAACAAGTCTTTTCAACTTTTCAATCAATTTTGATTTATCCGCAGGCACGGTCAGCGTATAGTATTCAACTTTATCGGAAGCCAATCTAAACAGGCTTAATTGTTCTCCCGCAGGCTTGTAAGTTATGATGTCCTTTTCAAACTTACCCTTCTCCCTCTTGTAAAACTTGTCTATGTAGCTCTTTAGAAGGGAAATGGCTATGTTTTCCAAATCCTTCAAATCTTCCAAGTCCTTTACTTCAAAATCGTTTGGCACAACAACCTTGCATCTTTCTATGAGGATTTCCTTTAAAGTCTCCAAATCAAAGCTAAGGTTTAAGTAGCGGATCTCCCTTTTGAACTCCAAAAGCTCTGTATAGATCCTCGTCCAATCAAAAAGCTCTATATTCACAAGGTCCGCGATGCTTTTTGACGCAATCTGAGTTTCAACTTCAGAAGATTGGACATCTTCCCTTTGCTCCTTTGACATATAGACTGCTATGCGTGGCACCAAGTTCATAGAAACAGAAATTGTTTTATCCACCCTTAAGTGTAAAACCCTCTCCCTTTCAAACCTTTTGCTTTCATCTTTGGTAGGATAAGGAAAGTCCTTCCAAATCTCTCTGTTTAACACACGCACAGGCACTTTTATTTCTTCAAACTCTACCTCTTCTTTCTTTATGGCGGACAAAAACTTACCTATGTAGTCTGCGGATATGCCGTATATGTTTAAAGTTTCAAGGGTTGAGATTTCAGGATTGCCAGACCTTTTGAGGGAAAGGTTTTTGCCCTTTAGCCTTACGCCCCTTCCAAAAAGCTGGATGATCTGCGGACCTTCGCCCTTTCCGATGTTCAAAAGTCCCATACAGGAGACCCTCCAAGTGTCCCATCCCTCTATGAACTTTTTGGAACCTATGAGTATGTTAATGGTGGAGTTTTCCCTTTTTATGCTATCGAAGAGAGAATCACTTATTGCGTCCTGCTCTATTTCAAAGTCCTTCTCTTTCAGTAGTTTTTTAAAGGCAGACACATCACCAATATTTACCACGCCAAAGTATGCGTTTTCTCCAAGCCTTAGCCCAAACTCTCCCTCCGCCCTCTTTATCTCAAGAATCCTCAGCTTCCCCCTACCGTTGAAAACTTTTTCGTAAAGGTCCTCCAAATCAAAGCCCCTTCTTAACCTTTCAAACTTATGCCTAAAAATATCCTCTCCCTTTTCGTTTTTAAACTCTCCGTTTAGGATTTTGTCAATCCTCTCCTTCAGCCAATCCCTGTTTAAGCTATTTCTTATAAGGTCCAAAACCTTTACTATGTCTGAGTCTATGTTTTTGCCCGAGACGGTGGAACCTACGAATATCCAAAGTGGTTTTTCTATGTTATGCTCTCTGGCAATCCTTCTTTTTTCTTCATAAACCGAAAGTTGTTGGTAAAAGTCCAAAAGGTTAGCACAAAAAGCCATTTCTGTAAAGTCATCAATCTTTGAGTCTTTGATGTTTAGCACCCAAAAGTCCTTTCCATAACCATCAAGGTAAAAGTGTTTGTAAGAGTAATCAAAGATTATTGCCTTTGCATATTCCTTTAGGGTATCCTCCTTGTCTAATATCTGCCCAAAGGTGGCACTGTATTCAAAGGCAAAACCCTTTTCAATAAGCTTGTCCCTAAGCTTTGCCCACTTCTTCTCTTCAGACCTTTTGCCCTTATGCCCCTCATCCACAAAGATAAGATTTTTCCCCTCAAAGGCTGAAATGTGTATAGACCTTCCCCTTCCCCTTGTGCTTTCCGCTAACTTTGTGATCTCTATTATCAAAACTTCGTGTTCCCTTTGTCCGCTTGAACTCCCGCTTTCGCTGTAAAGTCCGCATGGAATACCGCTTTTTTGCATCTCCTCGTAATGCTGTTTGGAAAGCCCCTCGTTGGGAGTGATTAACAAAATGTTATCCGGTTCAAAGGGTTTATACCTCAAAAACTGCAAATAGTTTATGTGCATTATGAGGGTTTTCCCAGACCCCGTTGCCATCCAAAAGGCAAGCTTTTTAAGGTCTTCTTCTGTAAATTCGCCGACGGTTTCTCTTACCTTTTTCTCCAAACTATTAACAAAATCGTTTAGCTCCGCCAAAAACTCCCACTTTTGATTTTTTAACCTGCCTAAGAATATCTCCGTGAACAAAACCGCCAAGTATTGAAAGTATTTAAGCTTTATCCTTTCCAGTCTGCTTTGGTTTATTTTCCGTAGGTATTCCTGTATATTTTGGTCGTATCTTTTTAGCTCATCCTTTGGAAGCTTTACTCCCTCCTTTGTCATAAGATTTATGGCAAAGTTCGTTAGACCATCCCTTTCGCCCTCTTCCACACTTTTTAGATATCTCAAAAGTCCTCTGTTATCCTCTTCACCAAAAAGCCATAAAAAATACTTGTTTAAGACCAAATACTTTTCAATGCTCATGGCTGAGGTTGCCAACTTTTTAGCTCCATGACGCCCCTCCAACCTCTAAAGGAGCTAACCTACTCCTCACCCTATCCCACACCCCTTCCACCAACACTGGCTTCAGAGGGGACAAATCCCTTGGTGGAATTCGTCCAAGAATAGGGAAGAGGAGGGCTACCTTCAGAACTTGCCAAGCTACAGAAGAGGCTTTATTACCTCTTCCCCGCTCAGGATTCCTTCCCTCGGCTCCCTCACAGGAGCTTGGCTCACTCTGAAGGCTTTGTATGAGATTAGTTAATAGCTTCCTTGCATTTTCTACTGTCTTAGCTTCACTTTCTAACGCATTCCTTTTGTATTGGTTTGTCTCCTTCTCTAAAAGTTCCGCAAGTTCCTTTTCTCTCTCTTCGTACCTCTTTAGGGCAAACTCTAAATATGCTTTGTCTTTCAAAAGCTTTTCATAATTCTCGGATGTGTCTTCCTTAAAACCTAATGCCTTTCTCCCTATCACATATGCGGATGCTATGTCTTTGTCTATGTTTAACTGTGGTGCATACTTTAACATGCCTATGATTGATGTATAGGCGGGATGGACTTCTATTACTTCCACTCCCTTTAACATTGCTACTCTTTTTAGCTTTTGCAAAAATTTTTTGGCGTTCCAGTTGTGAAGTATTTTTCTCAGTTTAGCCTTGCCATCTCCTCTCTTTCCTTTCTTAAGCTTTTTCAAATTCTCTACAGCTATGGCTTTACCTTTCTCAATAGCTAAATTCACTATCTGATGTGCCAATATCCACTCTTGATGGTCTCTGCTGTTTTGAGAAAGTCCCAAAAGATTATGAAGGCTAATAGTCTGATAGCTTACTAATTCTCCAGTTTTTGAAACTTCAGCTACGGCTAAGTGGATGGGTGATGCGTTTGTGTCTATGGCTATTACTCCCTTTTCTTTTGTGTATCTTACTTCAGGCGTTGGGATTTCAAAGGATACACTTCCATAAACTTCTCCATCTCTCAGTTTTAACTCCACTGTGTAGGCAAAGTAGTTTTGGGTTTGCCAACTTTCTAAAAGCATAGCCATAAAAGTTATCCATTTATCTTTGCTGTTGCTTGGTTTTCTTAACACTTTGGCGTAGATAAACTCTCTGTTTCCTGTGGTAATTCTAAGGTAAAGCTGTCCGTTTAGGTCTTCAAACCTTGCCAATCTGTTTCCTTTGTCTGCCTTTGACCCGATGCTTATAAGTGTCCCCTGTCTTAGCTCCCTCCACTGCTTTTTAAGTTTTTCTCTCGCTTTTCCTGAAAGGTGGTTTTTACAAAGTTTTTCAAAAAGTCTTCTGCCACCAAACACTACTGGTTTATCTGTGGGATATTGCTTAGCTTTGTATATGGCTGAAGCAATGTATATTGTTGGTAAATCAGGGAATAGCTGTCTCAGTCTTTGGTACATCTGGGTGAGAGGGTTTTTAGCTTTCTCTTCCTCCAACTCCTTTAGCATATTGTATGCCACACGGATAGCGGAGGACTGCTTACGCATCAGCTTTATGAGTTTTTCTCTGTCTTCCTTTCTTAGTTCAAGCTTGAACTGTAGGCTAACAAACATCAGAGTTAGATTTTAGCTTTAAAACTTTTGTGTGTCAATGGGTGTGTGTTTTTAGAACAGCCTTTCGAAACCTCTTGCAAATTTAGTTAAAGTATGATATAATACTATACATCAAAACCACTTAAAAAGACTTATTAGAGGAGGTGTTGTCATAAAGAACAAGCTTTACTTATCCAACGCATTTTGCCTTAGTATGCTTGACCTAACATCGCATGTCCCAACCAAGCTTTTTGTCAGATCACTAAGCATCACACTGTAGGCATCACACTGAAATCAGGCGATACTCTAATAGTCTTTCAACTCGGCATCAGACTTGCAGAAGGACAAGTGCTAAGCAAGGAAGAAGTGCTTGACCTTTACAATCAAGGCAAAGCAAGTTTTGTAGCAGTTGAAATCATATAAAAGGAGGTGTAAGCATGGAACTAATTAACATCCAACCCAACCCTGTTGAGTTTCCTTCTATTTACGATTTCACTTTTGTTTTGTTTGGCAACAACGGAGAAATTAAAATTCATATGAAGCTTTTTGACGGCGAAGAAGCGGTGAAATTCACAAAGCAAGACATCAAGCAGGCACAGGAACCCAAGCTTATTGCAAGGTTTAAGTGGTATCACAAGTATTATGATACTACTCTTCTTGAAGAGTTTTACCAACTTGATTTTGACCAAGAGGCAGTAATTTTGCAAAAGCTTTTTGAAGATATAGACAAAGAACATGACCGTATAGTGATATTCACAAGTGGCGAAAAGAGATACTGGCTACCGTTTAGAAAGAATGACAACTTTGAGGACAAGTTTCGTTTCATCACACTTGATGAAGCAGAAAGACGCATAGCAAAAGAAGTGTATTACAACACAAAGCAAATATTGTTTGTGCATCCTGAGATTTTGGGAAAATAAGTAGCATATTATATACTACCTCGTCCCGCATGGCCTCCCCCCTCTCTTTTCCTTTTTTATATATTTAGACCTATGAGCCAAAAAACCCAAAGTCTAAAGGAGCTGTATGAAAAGGACTTTTATTTGTGGGTTCAGGAAAATCTAAGGCTTTTGAAAAACAAAAAGTATGACCTTGTGGACTGGGAGAACCTTCTGGAGGAGATAAGGTACATGGGAGAGTGGTATGTGGATAGGGTGGTAGGTCTGATGGCGGATATTTTGGAGCACCTTTACAAGTGGGAAAACTTTGAGTGCAGTGAGGATGTAAAACACAGCTGGATAAGTAGCATAAACAATGCAAGGAATGAACTGGAGGTTATCCTTATAAGGCATCCAACGGTTAAGGCAAAAGCTCAGGAAAAGGAAAATATACAAACCGCATGGGAGTTGGCGGTCTATAGCTTGATTAACTGGTTCAAAGAACCTAAAAACCACCAAAAGGCTAAAAAATACTTTGGCAGATTTCCCACAGAAGAAGACTTTCCAAAAGAATGCCCTTATACCTTTGAGCAGGTGATGGAATACGAGCCGTGGGTTCACTCCTTGAAATCATCGGACAAAGGCTAAGACAAGCACGGGAGACGGCAGGCTACACGATAGAAGATGTGGCAAAAAAGCTTGGGATTACCAAGGATGAGCTTTCTCTTTTTGAAAGTGGGAGACAAAACCCGCCACTTAGTCTTCTAAGAAAGCTTGCCAAAATGTGTGTAATCATCTATAAGCCTGAGGGGGCTATTGTGAGCAAGAAGCTGTTTGACCAGTGTTGGAAGTTGTTTTCTCATGGAGGTGGGTATGCAGTTTGGGAAAGTGTGAGATGGGTATATGA
>JAPYWJ010000041.1 GCA_028276405.1 Hydrogenobacter sp. | reverse complement strand
ATCCATTGCCTGTGCTATTCTTTGGAACTTCTGGGTGCTTGCGACTTACTTATTTTTGTTATTTCTGTCTGGTATCTTGCACTATAGCTACGCTTAATGGCTATGGTAGATTTTTAGAACAGCCTTAAGCATTAAATGGTAATATATTAACCCGACCAAACGATAAAGATTCTCCGCTTCGCTGGAATATAATGCTTCCTTCATTATAAAGTTTTAAATTGTATTGTTTTACTGCTTCATCATTAATAAAATCGGCTTCTTCCACACATGGATAATTAGTCAGATGTTTTACTCTCACAAAAGGATTTTTACCTCCAATAAAATATTCTTCCTTTTGAGGAGCACTGCCTCCACTTTCAATTTTTACCACTTCCCCCAACTTTTTAACCTCCCACCCCTTCGGTATTTCTTTACCCAACTCCTCACTATAAACAAACTCTCCATCCCTAAACGGCTCAAAATCAATGAACCAGCTTTTGAAAATTGCCATCGCCGTCTTTTCTAAAATCTCATTCTGCCTTTTCTTTACCTCTATCAAATCATCAAAATAGGATAGGACAGTAGCAATTCGGGATTGTTCGGATAAAGGAGGAAGAAATATCTTTAAATACGGAATACTATCACTTGCATGTGCCAGTGTGGTCTTTTCGTCAGAAAACCCAAAAATTTGATACTTTAAAGTTGATTTAAAGAACCAGTACAAAAATTCATAATTCAATTCTTGCATTTTTTCTTGTTTTATTTTAATTTTTCTTATTCCTGAAGAAAAAATGCCTTCTAGCCCTTTTCTTACAATTCCAACTGTTCCATCAAATGAAATTAAAATATCGTTTTTGTTCGCAATTTTTTCATTATTGACTTCAATATCTATAAAGACTTCGTCTTCTCTTTCCCCGCTCAAATTACCTACTCTTATAAACCTATACTTCCCAAAATTTTTGTATGATTTGCTTCCTGGTTCTATACCTCTGATAAAATCAACATATTCAGTTGCTTTTTTAATTTCCCAATCCTTTGGTATCTCCCCAATCTCCGTTTCTTTAAACTCTGTCTCCCAGCGGAACTTCATTCTAAGCTCCTTCATCTTCTAAACTTAAAATTTTAAGGCAAAAACCTTTATTACCTCTTTCTTTAAAAATCTTTCATAATATGTCCCTCTCGGTTATGTTTAGTTTTTTAAATATAAAATCTTTTACTTGTTTGGCAATTTCAAAAGCTTCCTTTGCTTCCTCTAAAGAAGGTGTATAAAATTCATCAGGATATCTAACATCAACCGCATAAAATGTTAAATCTCCTACATTTAACTTATCAAAATCCTTGTCTTCCTCGGAACAAAGCCTTAAAAGAAATTCAAGATTATGCGTCTTTCCAAAATCTCTTCCTTTTAGTGTAAGGTAAGCCTTTAAAATTTTTTCAACAAATTGTTGGGCATGAAAACAAACAGCAGAAGGAACAATTTCTTCTTCTGATAACTTAAATTCATTCTCTATGGTTTTATAATCTTCCATAGCCTTTATAATCCATTTCTTAACCCTCTCATCAATCATATTTCTACTCCCTCTTTCAATGCTTCCCTTGTGGTTGTTCCTATAAAGTTAGAATAATATTCTATTTCACTTGCAGATTTTATCAACACATCGCAAGGAATGAAAATTTCAGCAAGCTTTATTCTAATTTCTTTTGAAATTCTCCTTTTATCTTCTAAACCTAACTCATTGCTAACAATAATCAATAAATCCCAATCACTATTTCGCTTAAAATCTCCCCTTGCCCTTGAACCAAAAAGAATTATTTTTTCAACCTTTATCCCTTTTTCCTCAAAAACTTGGTTTATTATCTTTTTGATTTTTTCTTTCACCTTCTACACCTCCCATCCCAAAGCTTTAAAAACCTCTCTAATTTTGTAATTTAATTCCTCCTCTCTTTTCAAAAGCTCCGATAATTCCTCGGAGTATCTTTTCATCTTCTCTTCAAAAGGCTCGTCCTCTTCATCAAGCTTTATTCCCACATACCTTCCGGGTGTAAGGACATAACCATTTTTTGCGATTTCTTCAATAGTGGCTACCTTGGCAAAGCCCACTTCGTTTATCTTTTCCTCTGGCTCTCCTCTTTCAAACATCCTGAACTTTTCCACGATCTTGGCTATATGTTCATCTGTGAATACATTCTGCCTTCTTGATATGGGCTTAAATAACTTCTTTGCGTAGATGAATAGAACCTTACCCTTCATGTGTTCTGGTTTTTCTTTCCTCAAGAACCACAAAGAGGCAGGAAGTGAAACTGTATAAAACATTTTAGGCGGTGTGGCAACGATGCCATAAATTAGGTCATCCTCAATTATCTTTTTTCTAATCTCTCCTTCAATTCCACCTACGGACAAGGCACCATTTGCCATAACAAACCCTGCCTTTCCATTTGGTGAAAGATGATATATAAAATGCTGAATCCATACATAGTTAGCGTTGCTTTCTGGTGGTAATCCGTATTTGAACCTTGGGTCTATGGATTTAACTCTGTCCCTTCCCCATACACTGTCATTAAAGGGTGGGTTTGAAACCACATAGTCTGCCCTAAGGTCAGGAAATTTATCCTCGTGATAGGAATCTCCAAACCCAATGTCTCCTTCCGCTCCTCTTATTGTCAAATTCATTTTACACATTTTCCACACAAACTCCTTTGATTCCTGCCCGTATATAGAAAGATAGTACTTATCTATACCTTCCCTTTCCAACTTTTCCAAAGCGGCAACAAAAAACCCTCCTGAGCCACAGGCTGGGTCAAAGATTCTTCCGCCCTTAACATCTAAGACTTCAACTATAAGCTTTGTTAAAGAGCGTGGAGTGTAAAATTCACCACCCTTTCTACCCTCTGCTTCTGTGAATTTCCCCAAGAAATACTCATAGATCCTTCCGAAAATATCTTTTCCTTTGTGGTCGTTATCAAAGGTTATTTCAGAGAAGTGATTTATAAGGTAAGCAAGGTCGTGGTGATCCAAGTTTGTTCTGGCATATACCTTAGGGATAACATCTTTTAATTGTTTTAGATGTTCTTTTTCAAGTAGTTCAATGGCGTTATCAATAATTTCTCCAATGTTAGTTTTGTTTGCATTATTTTTTATATAATCCCACCTTGCATCTTCTGGAACATATAAAACTCCTTCTGAAAGATAATTATCTTTATCTTGAAGCCTTTTTTCTAAGTCTGGATCGTTTTTGTATTCTTCCTTTAGCTTTTCTCTTACCTCTTCAAAGGCAAAAGAGACATATCTTAGAAATATAAGACCAAGGACTATATACTTATACTCGTGCACCTCAACCTTTTTTCTTAACTTATCCGATGCCTTCCAAAGTTTGTCCTCAAAGGTTAGGTCTCTTTCTTTCATTGAAGGTAAAATTTTAATACTTTATACATTAAAATAATCCAAATGAGCAAATTTGCTATAAGACTTCTTTCTCCTGCAAAGGTGAACCTGGGGCTGTGGCTTTTGGGAAAGAGGGATGATGGCTACCATGAGATATTCACTATATATCATACCGTTTCTTTGTTTGATGAGGTGTTTATAAGAGAGGGTCCTTTAAGGGTTGAAACGAGCAATAACATACCTCAAGAGGAAAACCTTGTGTATAGAGCTCTCAGGCTTATGGAGAAGCGTTTGGGTAAAGAGCTTGAGCTGAGCGTGTACATCTGTAAAAACATACCACAGGGAGCGGGATTGGGTGGTGGATCGTCTAACTGTGCTGTTGTGCTAAAAGCTGTAAACGACTTGTTGGGTAAGCCTCTGAGTACAGAAGAGTTAGAAGAAATAGTCAAAAGCGTCTCTTCTGACGGGGTCTTTTTTTTATACGGTGGGACCGCAGTGGGTAGGGGTAGGGGTGACATAGTAGAGCCAATAAAGCACATAGACCTTAAGCTAACATTGATATATCCAAATGTGCAGGCTCATACGGGCAGGGTGTACTCTATGGTCAAAGATGTCTCATTGACACCTGACTTGGATAGTGATAAAATAATACAGAGTGTATTAGAAGGCAAGTTTGAAGTGTTGGAAAACCGCTTAGGAGCACTGGCTATGGAGATTTTTCCCGAAATGAGAGAGGTTTATAGATTTGTTGAGTATTTGGGATACAAACCTATGATAAGTGGAAGTGGTTCTTGTATATTTTATATAGGTGAAGCCTCCCAAGAGGTGCAGAAAGCTGCGCTTTTGCGTGGATGGAAACTTTACCAAGTTAAAAGCTATGATGGGGTGTAGCTCAACTGGCAGAGCACCGGACTTTGGATCCGGGGGTTCCTGGTTCGAGTCCAGGCACCCCAGCTTTAAAAACTTTATAAGGTAGAATTATGAATATAAAGCTACTTACGGGCAACAGTAATCCTAAGCTTGCAAGAGAAGTCGCAGAACATTTAGGTATACCTATATCAGATATGGTGGTCTCACGCTTTAGTGATGGTGAGATAAGGGTGCAGATAAACGAATCTATGAGGGGAGAAGATGTTTTTATACTTCAGTCTCTTTGTTCGCCTGTAAACGAGCACATAATGGAGCTTCTTTTGATCCTTGATGCCCTTAAAAGAGCTTCTGCAGGAAGAATAACCGCCGTTATCCCCTACTATGCCTATGCAAGGCAAGATAGAAAAGATAAACCAAGAGTACCTATAAGTGCGAGGCTTTTGGCAGACTTAATAACTACCGCTGGAGCCCAAAGGTTGGTAGTGGTAGATTTGCACTCTCCCCAGATACAGGGCTTTTTTAACATTCCCGTTGATAACCTTTACGCTCTTAATGTCCTTTACGATTACTTGAAAGATAAAGTAAACGAAAACACTGTAGTTGTTTCACCCGATGCAGGGGGTGTAGAAAGGGCAAGAAGGCTTGCCAACAAGCTTGGATGTGGCATAGCCATAATATACAAAAGAAGACCTGAACCTAATGTGGCGGAAGTGCTTGACCTAATAGGTGATGTAGAAGGAAAAAAAGCTATAATAATTGACGATATGGTAGATACTGCAGGCACCGTGGTATCCGCAACCAATTTGTTAATTTCAAAAGGTGCAATAGATGTATCCGTTGTAGCAACACATCCTGTTCTTTCTGGTCCAGCTATAGAAAGGATAAACACATCTCCCCTTTCGGAAGTTGTATTTACTAACACGATACCCACAGAAAATAAGCCCTGCGATAAGCTCAGAGTAGTTTCCGTAGCAGGGCTTATAGCAGAGTCTATAAAGAGAATACACGAAGGTGAGTCTGTGAGCTCTCTTTTTACATAAAAAGGAGGTAAGTTATGAGAAAAGTACCACTGAAACTCATCCCAAGAAAGTTGGGAAGCAAAAGTGAGTTAAAAAAAATGAGAAAGGAAGGGTATGTGCCTGTAGAGGTCTATGGCAAAGGTGTAGAAAATAAGCACGCCTATGCTAGTTTAAAAGACCTCATGAATTTACCTTTTGGAGAGACCTTTTTAATAGAAGCAGATTTGGATGGGGAGAGAAGGGTATGCTTGCTTAAAGACATTCAGAGGGGTTATTTAGGGGATGACGCCTTTCATGTAGACTTATATGATATATCTCATACTAGGGAGATAGAGGTGGAAGTGCCCTTGGAATTTGTAGGTACTCCTGCAGGTGTAGGTTTAGGTGGTACCTTTGAAGTTATGATGCACACGCTGACCATAAAAGCACCTGTTGATAACATACCTGATAAAGTGTCTGTTGATGTTAGCGGTATGGGTCTGGGTGATGTGCTCCATGTACGGGACATAGAACCTCCTGCAGGTTGTATAATAATGGATGCGCCTGAAGAAGTTGTTGCGGTAGTGCTTGAACCGGAGGTAGGGGAAACACCTACAGAAGAAACTGTCTCTTGATGATAAAACTTCTGGTAGGTCTTGGAAATCCGGGTAGAAAGTATGAGAAAACGCGCCATAATGTGGGTTTTATGGTAATTGATGAGCTGGCAAAAAAGCTAAAGCTAAAAGATCACCAAGAAGAGTGTCTGTCGCATGTCTATAAGGTAAAGGTAGGGGGAAGAGAAGTGCTTTTAGCAAAACCCCAAACCTACATGAATAACTCAGGCATAGCTGTGGTCAACCTCCTTGAGGAACACGATATATCACCTGAAGAGATGATAGTTATATACGATGATCTTGATCTACCATTAGGAAGGTTGAGGTTAAAGCTTGAGGGCAGTAGTGGGGGGCATCACGGCATTGAATCCATCATAAAGGAGATAAAAACAGAAAAGTTCCCAAGACTGAAAGTTGGTATAGGCAGGCCTAAGGACAAGCATCAAGTAGTTAGCTATGTTCTATCACCTTTTAGCAAGGATGAAGAGCAGATTCTTTACGCTGTTCTTGAACGCTCAAGAGAGTGCCTTATGAGATGTGTAGAACTTTCTCCTGAATACGCCATGAACTTTTGCAACGCGCCTGTAGTATCATAATAAATTATGTTAGTGTTTGAAGAAGAACATCCCTTTGCCTTAGCTTATAGGTTAGTGGAGGAGGGCAGGATAGACCCTTGGAATGTAGATATAGTAGAACTTGCCAATGCATACCTTGAAGAGATAAGAAAGATGGAAGTGTTAGACATGCGTATACCCGCAAGAGCCATAATGGCTGCATCTTTTCTCCTAAAAAAGAAAGTAGATGTACTCTTTCCAGAGCCAAAAAAAGCTCGCGAAAGAAAGAAAAGTTATACCCTTGATGAGATAGTTCAGGAGTTTGAGGAAGAAAAGGAGAATTTTTTAGGGCTTCCGCAACAAGTGAAAAGAGAAGAGAGAAAAGGGAAAAGGACTGTTAAAAGACAAGCTTCAAATAGACAAAGAAGAGCAAGCACCATTCCTATACACATATCAAAATTTGAGGAGGTTTTAGAGGATATATACAGACTTATGTCTCAAGGTGTTAAGAGGTTTTCCTTGCTTGAGCTTTTTTTAGGGAAAAATTTGGCACCTTATATTATGGCCCTTATGACCCTTTATAACTATGAGAAGATAGAGCTTTATCAAGCTGAGCCTTATGGTGATCTGATAGTTGAGGTTATCAACGGTGAGTAAAAAACTTATGAGTGAGATATTTGATGGAGTGAGCAGACTTTATGACCCCTTTCTAAAGGGTATAACCTTTGGTGGTATAAACAGGTGGCAAAAAGCCCTCATTGAATTTCTTGATAAGGAAGGGAATCGTCTTGATGTGGGCACTGGTACGGGAGAAGTGCTTATAAAGTCTACGAACAGAGGACTAAAGGTAGGTATAGACTTATCTATGGGTATGCTCAAGAAGGCAAAGGACAAGTGTCCTTACTGCTATTTTTTGTTAGCGGACGCGGAAAACATGCCTTTCAAAGAACTTTCCTTCAGAACAATAACCTTATCACTGGTTTTTAGGCATATAGAAGACAAAAGTACCTTTCTCAAGGAGGCTTACAGAGTGCTCGAAAATGGTGGACAAATAGGCATCCTTGATATAAATAAGTTCGCGGGGACCAAACTGTTGAGCTTCTTTATTAGATATCCTTTGAAACCTTTTGGGCTTTTACTTTTTGGCAGAGAAAAATGGGATTTTTTCTTACATTCCTTAGAAAACAGCCTTAGCATTCTTGAAGTAAAAAGGTATTTAGAGACGGAAGGTTTTAGAGTTTCTCAGCTTAGAAGATACATGTTGGGTGTTGTTTATGTACTCAGAGCTGATAAAGTTTAGACAGGTACAATGCTAACGAACTTCTTGTTTCTTCTATCTTCAAACTTCACTATGCCATCTTTTAGTGCAAAGAGAGTAAAGTCAGAACCCATACCCACATTAACGCCGGGATAGATTTTAGTACCCCTCTGCCTGACTATGATACTACCAGCTTTTACAAACTGACCACCGTACCTTTTCACACCTAACCTTTTAGAATGGCTATCTCTACCGTTCCTTGTTGAACCACCACTTGCCTTGGATGCCATTTTTAAACCTCCTTTATCTCTTTTATAAGTATTTCAGTAAAGGGCTGTCTATGACCTTTCCACCTTTTGTAGTTTTTCTTAGCTCTGAACTTAAACACAATGACCTTTTTATGTTTACCTTTCCTTAAAACTTCTGCAATCACCTTCCCTTTATAAAATTCTACGCTCCCATCTTCTTTTTTCACCATAAGAGGTTCAAGCTCCACAAATTCTCCCTCTGAAGCCTTTATGTTTTCTATCTTCAAACGGGTACCTTCTTTTACCACATACTGCTTACCACCTGTTTGTATAACAGCGTACATAAGAGCCTCCTTTCACAAATATACAACAGAGGGGGAGGTTATCCCCCGTCAAACTTACTTTTTCTCGCCAGCTGGAGGTTGTGCAGGTTGCTGTTGCTGTTGCTGTTGTTCACCAGATGGTTGAGAAGGCTGAGCTGGTTGGGCTGGTTGGGCTGGTTGGGCTGGTTGGGCTGGTTGGGCTGGTTGGGCTGGTTGGGCTGGTTGCTCTTGTGCGGGAGGCTGCGCTGGCTGTTCTGCAGGCTGTTCTGCCTTCTTCTGGCAAGATGCAAGCAATGCTACGCCAAGAACTCCGAGGGCTAAAAACTTTCTCATTTTACTACCTCCTTTAATTTTTAATAATAGATATCATAAAGCACATTTTAGTAAAAAGTCAAGATTGATTGGAAAGGCTGTTCTAAAAATCTACCATAGCCATTAAGCGTAGCTATAGTGCAAGATACCAGACAGAAATAACAAAAATAAGTAAGTCGCAAGCACCCAGAAGTTCCAAAGAATAGCACAGGCAATGGAT
>JAPYWJ010000002.1 GCA_028276405.1 Hydrogenobacter sp. | reverse complement strand
CTGATCTCATACAAAGCCTTCAGAGTGAGCTAAGTTCCTGTGAGGGAGCCGATGGAAGGAATCCTGAGCGGGGAAGAGGTAATAAAGCCTCTTCTTCCGCTTGGCAAGTTCTGAGGGTAGCCCTCCTTTTGCCTATTCTTGGAAAGGTCTTACCAAGAGACGTTTCTCCTCTGAAGCCAGTTTTGGTGGAAGGGGTGTGGGATAGGCTGAGGAGTAGGTTAGTTCCTTTAGAGGCTGGAGGGGTGTCCCGATGAAGGATTTTTCTAGAACAGCCTCGTTTATCGTAATAGGTAGGATTGTGGATACTTATGGACTGAAGGGACACATAAAGGTAGAGCCCTATCTTGAACCAAAGTATTGGAAAAAATTAAAGACTGTGTTTCTTAAAAAGAAAGGCGGTGATTATGTGCCCTTTTCATTAGAAGACATTAAAAAGCACGGAAAATACATACTGGTAAAGTTTTCTGGTTGTGAAAGCTTGGAGTCTGCTCGTAAGTATGTGTCTGCCAAAGTTTTTTTACCTGCTTACCAGCTCCCAAAAAGAAGAAAAGATGAGTACTATTACTTTGAGTTGGAAGGTTTAAAAGTTTATACAGAAAGCGGAAAGTTTTTAGGAAAAATTACAGGAATATTAGAAACACAGCCCTACTGTCTTCTTGAGCTTGATGAAGGTAGAGGCTATATACCCTTTACGGAAAATATGGTAAAAAATGTAGACAAAGAAGATAAAAAGATAGAAGTGTCTGATCTTTTATCCCAACTTTACTAAATACAATACTATAATAAGAAAGGGGAGCAATTAGATGAGGTTTACCAATAAACTCAGAAATGTAGATAAAGAGTCTAGAAGTAGGTTTATATACCTGCTCAAAAGGGTATTTGGATTGTTTGTCATATTAGTGTGCTTTTCTTTTTCTGTGGCAAACCCTATACAGAAAAGGATCTTTACCTTTCAAGAGTTAAACCTTCTTTCACAGGACCTTTTACTAAAGGGGGTGGGTCCAAAGCAGGATTTTTATATACCCACACTTCCACAGCTTAAGTCTGGAACAGTTAGACTAAAAATACTTACCGCACCCTATCTAAGAGAAGACAGCACCATAACCTTTCTTATAGACGATATTCCCTATAAAACATACAAAGCTAACCAACTTCCACCAGAGGTAGATATACCCATTTATAGGAAGAAGAACAGAGATTTTATGAAGGTAAGTCTTTTGGGGAACTTTAGAATTTCCAATAACATCTGTGAAGACATATTCTCAGACAGGATATACTTGATAATCAAAAAGGACAGTCAGGTTGAATTTAGATACACAAGCTACAAAAACATAAGAGAGTTTCTGTTAGACTACGACAACATATACTGTACCAACGATCCAAGAGTTATTCCCTTTGCCTATCAATTTTGTAAGCAAAACCCTATTCCTTGCAAATTTCAATGGACGCAGGAGCCTTCCTGTAAATCTATAAAGTTCTCTTCGGACAACCATTTGGAACTAAAAAATAACACCCTTTACATTCCATTTGAAAGCGTTGTTGCCTTTGAGGAGGGTGTGTTTTTACCTTACCTCTTTGGTAGCTCGCAGGATATAAAGTCTGCCCAGAGACAAATAGAAGAACCTTCCTCAGAACTATCTCTAAGAGACTTGGGGTTGAAAACTGTAAGCGTGGAGGGTGCGGGCAACATCAGCTACACCATCCCCTTGGATACATCAAAGATGGGTGGTTTGCCAGACAGACTTTACTTAAAGCTCCACATAGCTCACACCCCAATACCCAAAAAGGACCACGCGGAGCTAAGGATATACCTAAACTCTGAGCTTATAAACGCATACCTACTGGAGGGTAGCGGAAAAAAAAGTTTTGACATAGAAATCCCCACACAAGGGCTAAAATACGGTACCAATTACATTAGCGTTAACATGGTTCTGTTTGGCTCTTCTGAGAGCTGTTTTGGGACTCTTGCCCATTCGGTGCTTACCGTTTTTGAAGACTCATACTTTTATTGGAACAGCCTTAAAAATAACCCAAAGAGTATTTCGGATTTTCTGAGGTCCCTGCACGGTTATGTGGCGCTTGTGGTAAAAGATCAGAACTTTTATCCCTATATTTTAAAGTTTTTATCGGAGCTAAGTTTGTATAACAAAAACATAAAGTCTGTAGATATAAACCCAAAGGACTTGTCTAAGTACGATTTTGTAATATCCTTTGTCTCTCCCACAGACACAAAAGGGAACATAATAGACCTAAGCAAAGGAGATTTTGAAATCGTAAATCCTTTAACACAGAAAATTATATTTTCGTCTGTGCCTTCCGAATATTTCTCTGTAATAACTTTGAACAAATTTGAAGGCAAGCCGGCTTTGGTGTTTTCTTACTATAAGCAATACTCCGGTATAGAACCTTTATTTCTTTACAGTCTGAGGGAGATGCTGGAATTATCAGGAAACACTGCAGTAGCAAGCAAAGATTTCATTGCTTCCTACGAAGTAGGCAAAAAACTCAGGGTTGAGTATAAATCTCAAAAGGGCTTTAGATATTACTGGAACAAATACAAAATTTGGATTGTGCTTCTGGCAAGCATCCCCATAACTCTCTTCTTATCCTATGTCTATAGAAAACTTACAAGGAGGTCCACAACATGAGATATTATGTATTTCTTCTTTTGCCTGCATTGTCTTTTGCTTCTGCATGGGTAAAGGAGGAGGGTCAGTTTTTCCTATCTCCATCCTTTAACTACTATAGGGCTAATGACTTTTATGACAAAGAGGGAAACAAATTGCCAATGGGTTGCACCTTTGAAAAGAAAGAAGTTCAGCTATACGGAGAGTATGGACTTACAAAAAAGACTACTATTACCTTTAAACTACCCTATGATGAGTTAAAGTGTGGGACAAATAGTAATTCAGGCTTTGGAGACTTTGAAATTGGATTAATAAGACAGATAAAAAAAGGTAAAGATTACTCCTTTTCCTTCTATGGAAATGCAATATTGCCAACGGGATACTCCATAAAGGACAATCCGAGGCTTGGCTACGGAAGGGTTGGTGTGGAGGGAGGACTTTTGTATGGTAGGTCTGGAAAGTTTGGCTTCTTTGACTCTGGTGTGGGATATCGCTATTACTTTGGCTATCCGTCTTCTCAGATAAGGTCCTACGCAACAGCCGGCATAAACTTAACCAAAAATATACAATTTTTGACAACTTTAGACCTTCAGATAGGCTTAGGAGATGGAAAAAAGAAACAAATAGGAAACAATGTCCTGTTGGAACCCGATTACAAACTGGCACAGGTGTATGTAGGACCAAGGATAATGCTGGGAAATGTTTCTTTAGTTGCCACATACCAGCAGGTGTTTTTTGGAAGAAACACGGGAGCAGGCAAAGGGTTTAATCTTTCGTTATGGTGGAGCTTCTGAATAAGGTAAGAATAGGAGAGCTTCTCCTTAGCAAAGGGCTCATAACTCAAGAGCAGTTGGAAGAGGTTCTTGAGTATC
Source organism: Hydrogenobacter sp. (assembly GCA_028276405.1). GTDB lineage: Bacteria > Aquificota > Aquificia > Aquificales > Aquificaceae > Hydrogenobacter. Next base: position 87,813 of record JAPYWJ010000002.1, on the reverse strand, counting down.
AAAAAAGATATGGCGGAAGATTAGGTTGGATCCTTGCCAGTTTGGGCTATATAAGGCGTATTGATCTTTTCAAAGCTCTTGCTGAACACTTTGGGTTTGAGTTTATACAGGATATAGAAACCTTAAAAAAACTAATAGACCAAAATCTTCTAACTAGGTTTGACCCGCAAGAACTGGCAAAGTTTGAAGTAATCCCAGCAAAACAAAATAAAGAGGAGATAACTATATTAACATCTGACCCGGGTAGTCAAAGGCTTTATCAATTTTTAGAAAAGCATTTTCCCAACATGGAATATAAGTTCATAGTTATAACAGACCTTGACCTTATAAAGCTTCTTGAAAGCTATTTTAAGGAGAAGTTTATAGATAGAGCTGTGCATGGGCTCTTTTACACAAGTCCCGAGTATTCTGCATCCATTGTGTTTTCAAGAGGTCAGGTTCTTGTTATGGGAATCCTACTGTATTTGTCCCTTGTGTGGATCTATTATGATGCGGTGTCTTACTTGGCATTTTTGATCTTTGTAGTTCAGGTTTTTTATGTGGCGTCAATACTTTTTAAACTGATCCTGAGCCTTGCGGGTGCCAAGGCAGAAATGCAACAGTTTATAACAGATGAGGAGGTAAAGGCTTTAGATGAAAAGGACCTTCCCGTTTATACGGTGCTTGTCCCTGTTTATAAAGAGCCGGAGGTGATAGGAATACTAATAAACAGTTTAAAGAAAGTAGATTATCCCCAAAACAAGCTTGATGTGATCCTACTTTTGGAAGAGGATGACAAGGAAACCTACGAGGCGGCAAAAGCTCACAAGCCACCAGCCAACTGGAGATTTGTAATAGTGCCTCCCAGCTTACCAAAAACTAAACCTAAAGCTTGCAATTATGGGCTATTCTTTGCCAGAGGCAAATATCTAACCATTTACGATGCGGAGGATATACCAGAAGCAGACCAGCTAAAAAAGTCGGTAATAGCCTTCCAAAAGGGTGGTGGTGAATACATATGCTTTCAGGCAGCCCTCAACTACTTTAACAAAGATGAAAACTTCCTTACAAAGATGTTCACCCTTGAGTATTCCTACTGGTTTGATTACCTCCTACCCGGGTTATACAACTTAAACCTTCCTATACCACTGGGTGGAACCAGCAATCACTTTGATGTGGAAAAGCTCAGAGAAGTAGGAGCTTGGGACCCCTTCAATACCACAGAGGATGCAGACTTAGGCGTTAGGGCTTTCGGCAAAGGCTACAAAGTGGGCGTGATAAACTCCACCACCTACGAAGAGGCTAACGCAAAGGTGGGAAACTGGATAAGACAGCGTTCAAGATGGATAAAGGGCTACATGCAAACTTGGCTTGTCCATGCAAGAAACTCGAGAAAGTTGTACAAAAATGTGGGCTTGAAAGGTTTCATAGCCTTCCACCTTCTTATAGGCGGAACACCATTTGCCTTCTTGGTAAATCCCATAATGTGGGCAGTATTCATATTCTGGCTTATTACCCAAACAAAAGCCTTAGATGTGTTTTTCCCACCGGCAATTTTGTATATATCCCTATTTAACCTCCTCTTTGGAAACTTTTTAGGCATATACCTAAACATGCTTGCGGTTTTTAGAAGGAAGTACTACGAGCTTTTGCCTTATGCCCTGCTGAACCCTATCTATTGGATGCTACACTCAAGAGCTGCATACAAAGCCCTGTATGAGCTATTCACCAAGCCCTTTTATTGGCAAAAAACTCAGCACGGAATTACCAAATACAAACCACCCATCCAAGAGGCTACGCAATGAGAGTTTTTTTAGTTTTATACGCTATATTTCTTACACTTTTTGCTCTAACTTCTTTTATTTCCAACACCCTTTATCAGCACGGATACATTCATCTAAGCATCCTTTTTTACGCAGAAAAGACCCTTCTGGCAAAGGCTGGGGAGCCTCCAAGATTAGAAAACATAGGTTTTGTCTATCCTCCCCTTGCCTTCTTGCCTTTTTTGATAATTGAAGATTATAAAATGGTTTCTCCTTTAGCTTCTTCCTTCTTGCTTACTGTTTTTTTCTCCTTTCTTTTAAAGAGATGCCAAAGCCCCGCTTACTTTATTCTCCTCTTCCTCCTTTTGAACCCTCTTGTGTTATTTCTTGCGGTCTATAGGTTTGAAGTCTTAGCCTTCTATCTTCTTCTTACAATATCTACTATCACTCTTATAATCCACTTGGAAACAGGTTATTCTCTCTATCTTTTTGTAAGTGGGTTCCTCTTTGGTTTGTGTTTTTTCTTAGACTTCAGGAGTGTGTTTTTGATTCCCCTTGTAGCTTTGGTGATATATCTCAGCACAAAGGAAAAGGAGATAAACTACAGACTAGCACTGTTGATAGTTAAGCTATCCCCTGTTGTGTTTTTTGTTTTTGCTTGGCTTTATCTCAACTGGATATTTACCGAAGACCCTTTCAACTTCATAAAAAGTCCTTACTCACTCTTTAAAAGCGAGCCTTTGGACCCTTCGCTGTTTCTGATTAGAGGAAGTTTTTGGCGATCTCTGGAATATGTAATATTTAGATTGCTGGCTTACCTTCCTATAATACTCCCCTATTTCATCGTGCTTTTTAATATGAGGAGATACAGACTTCTCTACTTAATGCCCGTTTATCTTCTTTATATTTCTCCTATGCTTTTGCTGTTTTTCTCCGTGTATTTTTCCACTTTCTTTCCTTCCTACTACTATACTATTCTCTTTGTTCTTTTTGCTTTGAGTTTTCAGGCAAGCTTTGGCATCAGGGCTGGGAAGTTTCTTATATTCTCTTTTCTCCTTTCTCTTGCCTCCAGTTGGCTTATGCCGTTGTATTCTAAAGAGGAGAACGAAAAAAGTTTTGTTAAATTCTTCCTCAAGGGAGAAACTATCAATGTGATAGGTGAGTATGAAAGGATAGCGGAGATTCTCAAAAGTCAAGGGTGTAGAAAAACTCTCATTGATGATGCGGGAGGTTTCCCCGTGGTTGTATTCTTTGGGAACCCCAAAGCTTTTTACCTTCCATACATGTATGAGTACTTCACTGTTCTTTCTTATCCCAAAGCTTTTGCAGATTGCGTAGTGATTGACAAAGAAAGTATGTTGGACACCGTCTCTTCACGCTTTCCCAAGGCAAGAATGGGAATTTTGGAGGGCTACTCTTTGATCTACGAGGGCAAGAGGTTCAATGTGTTTTCTAGGTAAGGATTAATCGGCTTTCCTCTTTCATAAACTGCCCTAACTGCCCTCTCTTTTTCTGCATTCTTCCTGTACTTATCCACAAAGAACATCTCTCCCACAGCTCTATCCTTTGTAAGCGTAAGGACCGAGTAGCCCCAGATTTTATGTTCCAGATACTTAGTCCAAGGGTTTTGGTTCTTTTCCGCTTGGGCGAACTCCAGGTAGCTTGATACACCGTAATCTCTCCACCAGGTGGTCTCTGCAGCACTTATGGAGGAAAGGGCTGGCGTCATAAACTCCATTCCAAGAACTTTTTGATAGTCTCCTTCAAACCTGTCTGGGACCTCTGCCACTAGCCCCGCATGCCTGTCACCCGTTATGATAACCAGATTGTCTATAGCCTTTGACTCTAAAAACCTGAGAATTTCCTCCCTCTCTCCTATGTAGCCATCCCAAGCATCCAAGGAAACAAAGAGTCCGTTGACCCTGCTCTGAACAAACTGAACCTCGTTTGCCCAAACTTTCCAGTGGTAGCCTTTTTCCTCCAGTTTTCTGAAAAACCAAGCCTTTTGTTCCCTTCCCAGCATGGAGGTTCTTCTCTGTTCGGGACAGCCTGGGTCCGCATACCTCCTATTACAAGGTTGAGGTGTCCTGTAGGACCTCTCGTCGGTGCATATCAAGTGAAGAAGGTCTCCTACCTTGAAGTCCCTGTATATGGTTATCCACTTCAACGGATCCCTTGAGTTTAGGTCTAACTTTACCTTGGCGGGTGTGTAGGCAAGCCATGCATTTATGGCTATCCTCCTTAAGGCTAAGCTCTGGGCTTTTTTCCTGTAAAAGGGATGTCCGGGCAATAGGTAGTAGCCTCCCTCGTAGTCATAGGAGTAATCGTTGGCGTACTCGTGGTCATCCCAGATGTATATAAAAGGATGCATGGCACGGGCAAGCTGGTAGTCCTTGTCAGAAAGATAGGTTCTGTAAAGGTAAAGGTAGTCCTCTAAGGTGAGGGCTATTTTCCCACCGGAGGGAAGGTTCAGATCCCTTCCGGGCACCCTAGGCGGTCCGTAGATTTTCTCGTAAATTTGGTCTCCCAGATGCACCACAAAACCTACGTCCTCTTGGGAGATGTGCCTATAGGCGGTGTAGTAGCCATCCGCATAGTTCTGGCAGGCAACAAAGGCAAACCTAAACTCCTCCGGGCTTCCAGCGGGCAGTGTTTTGAACCTTCCTGTCAAAGATGTAACATCTGCGTACACAAAGCGGTAGTAGTAGGTGCCCCCTGGCTTTAATCCATCTATGGTAAGCCTTACTGTGTAGTCCCTTGAGGGGTTTATTCTGTCTGCAGGCACACGAACTTGAACCACCTCCGAAAAGTCAGGCTTTGTGGATATCTCAAGCACCAGGTCCCTTTTCATACTTTCGTGTACCTTTGGCTCAATCCTTGTCCATAACACCACGCTGTCCTGGGTAGGGTCTCCGCTTGCAACGCCCTGGGGAAAGACTTCGGGTGTGTCGCTGGCAAAAGCTTCCAAGTTCCTGGCAAGCAAGTACAGCAGGGGTACGCTTATGAACTCTCTTCTTGTAAGCATGTCTTTACCTCCTTAGCTGGTACTCTACTTCCACCCTCAGGTTGATGGGCTTTCCATCTGGGGGAGGGGGAAACTTTAGACTCCTTATGAGCCTAAGGGTTTCGTTGTCTATGGAGGAGCTTCCGCTGGAGCTTGCAAGCCTTACATTGACGGGATTTCCAGATTCATCTATGGTAAAGCTAACCACCACTGTGCCCTCCTCTCCCCTTCTCTTTGCCTCTTCTGGATAGCGTTTTTTGGACTCTATGATGCCCTTCACCAGGGCAAAGTATCTGCTCAGTTGGTCTGCAGGAGGGGACGAGGTGGGCTTTTTTTCTTGAACCTGCGGTGGGCTCTCCACCCTTTCGCGAGGAGCTACCTCCTGTCTTTGAGCCTCTCCACCGATTATCCTCTTCTCCTCCCTTGGAGTTTCTCTTGTGCCTGCCTCCTGAGTGGTCAAAGGTTTAACCTCCTGCGCCACCGGGCTCTCTTGGACTGGGGTCTCTCTCTTTGGCTCTTCCTTTAACTTTTGCTTCTGCACCTTCTGTGGCTGTTGTGGGAGTTTTTCCTGAGTTTTTCTTTCTATCTTTTCCCTCTTTGGTTCCCGCTGTGTTCGTCTTTCAACCTTTCGTTGTTGAGGTGGGCTTTGAGGCTTTTGCTCCAAAATGGGGAGGCTTATCACCTCCACCACCTGCTGGGGCGTTTCCGGTAAAGAGTAAAGGGTGAGCCTTGAGAAGAGGAACGCTACCGCCACAGCTGAAAAGGAAGAAAAAACAAAAGAACTAAAAAGGGTAAATAACCTCTCCCTTTTTAGCCCTGCGTTCATTTTTTCTCACCCGCTATGGCAATCTTGGAGATTCCCTCCTCCTTTAATACATCCATAACATTCATAAGGTGCTGTGCCTTTGCATCTCTGTCTGCCACTATAACCACCACCAGTTGATCCTTTTGGGTTATACCCTTTAGGTAGGACCTTAGGGCTTGAAGTCCCTTTCCTACCTTCTCAGTTTCTACGTCTCCGTCTTTGTTTATGTAGACCTTAAGGGGTTCTTTCACTTGGGCGGTTTCAAGGGTGGAAGAGGTAGGAAGCTTTAGGTTTTGAAAGAGCATGGGAAAGACGTTCAGAGTGTAGAGAATAAAGAAGGTGAGCAAAAAGAGCATTATGTCTATCATTGGGATTATTTGTATCTCTTCCTTTTCTTGCTCGGGTTCCTCAAGCATTGACAAAAGTCTTTGTCTCTTCATACTCTTCCTCCAAAAGCTTGATCTTTAGCTCTTCTTTTATCTGGTGGTGCTTTGAGATGAAGAACTTATACCACAGATAAAACCAAAGGGACATGGCTATACCCACCGCGGTAGCCACCAACGCCAAGCCTATGGCACCGCTTATCTCACCCGCACCCGCCACTCCCTTCCTTCCCAATTCCACAAAAGCCATTATTAAGCCTATTACCGTTCCCAAGAGCCCCAGGAGGGGGGAGGTGGTGGCAGAAAAGTCCAAAAACCAGAGACCCTTTTTAAAGTCTAAGAGCCAACGCATTAAATCCATAGGTTCTGTGTTTGGCTTTTTTCTCAGGCTCAACAGCTTCAAAAACACTATGTAGTTTCCGTAGAAAAAGACAAAAAACATCAGTATAAAGACCGCTATCTTTACCGTTTGCATACTTAAAACCTCCCGCTGAGTCCTACGGAGATGGTGAAGGGTGCTCCAGCATAGTAGGTTCCAGAAGCGGTTCCGGGAGATATCCTCCCCACATACTTCTTATCCGTTAAATTCACCACATCCACGAAGAGGTCTATGCCCTTATATACCTTCCTTTGTACGTTAAGATTTACCAGAGTGTACGAAGATACCTTTTCCGTGTTGATAAGGTTTCCGTACCTTGAGCCAATGTACTGCACGCTTGGGCTTATTCTAAAGCCCATTACTTGAAATCTACTGCCAAGCTTTACCATGTATTTGGGAGTGTCGGGCACTGTTTTGTCCTTTATGTTATACCTTGTAGTCCCATCGTAAAAGCTCTCATCCTTAAACTTGGCTTCGTTGTAGGAGAAGGATGTATAAATGCTTACACTACTTACAGGCACAATACCCAGTTCCAGCTCCGCACCATAAGCATCCACCTTTCCTGCGTTCCTAAGGTATATGAGGTTTGGGTCTGTGGGGTCAGCAATGCGTATAAGCCTGTTTTTGTATTTCACATAGTACACAGAAGGTGCTATGTAGAACTTATCAAAGTCAAACCTTAAGCCCAAGTCGTAGTTGTCCGCTTCTTCTGGCTTTAGCTGGTCTGCCACAAACTGTGCAGAGACGCTTGAGGGTATCGTGCCTAAAAGGTTTTGGGGTACTCTGAAGTTCTTTGCATAGGCAAAATAACCGTAGGCGAAGTTTGTAAATTGATAGCCAACTCCAAAGCTGGGAAGTGTCTTTCTGTAGGTCTTTTCGTAGGTACCTTTTGTATCTAGAGTTAACCTCGGGTCATCGTAAACGCCGTCTTCTGGATAGTAAGGGAGTCCTGTAGTTCGGTAATTTTTAAAGTTTCTCTTTACGCTTGCAAATCTTACTCCGAGGTTGATGTCCATTTTATCCAAAAGCCCTTTGGACTCAAAGAATAAATAAGGTGTGTTTGTGCTGGTCTTTGTGCGTTGTATGTAGTTGTATTGAAAGCCAGTTACGTTATTCAAGGTGAAGGTACCGTCTGGATTAACTATAACCCTGCGGGATGGTTGCCACTGCTTTAGGTCCGCATACTCATACCAGTATCCCAAAAAGAGCCTTGAGTCCTTTGGCAGTTCAAACTTCAATTCTGCTATGGCACCCGGTCTGTCCGTGTAGTTGAAGGATTCTCTAAAGAGTATGTTTCCTCCACCTATTGTGGCACTTGTTCCCGAACCCCTACCTATCCACATGTAGGGCTTTAGGCTCAGCTTTACACTGCTTGTTATGTCCAGCTCTATGTTAGCCCTGAGCTGTTGGTTGGTGTAGGGGTTTTTGTAAAACTTGTAGTAATTTACGTTTTGATTTAGGTTAGCTCCTGTATTTGGAAAGAGCAGTCTGTCTGTATAGTCTCTCCTTCTGAATATGCTATCGTTGCTCAGTTCGTTAAATCTAAACCCTCTGTAAAAGTAGTTTAGCTGGACATTCTTGTCGTAGTAAAACTCCCAAAAGAGCCTGCCTACTTTGTGGGATATGCCTAATGTGTAGTGGTCTCTGTAGTCAGGGTATTTGCCCGGACCCTTCCATTTGTCTGCTTCGGTGTGAGAGTAAGATGCAAAGAACTTGGGTAAATCCTTATTTCCTAAAAGGTATCCCGTGTCAAGTCTTATAAAGTGCTTCTTAAAGTTAAAGGAACCGTACTTTTCGCTGAGAGTGATCCCAAACTTGTTGGCGGGCGGTCTTGTTCTGACCCTTATGGCACCTCCTATTTCCACGTAGAAGGGGCTTCTCTTGCTCACCGCACCCCTCTCTACCGTAATGCTCTCTAAATTTTCCACATCTGCGAATTCGTGGGGATAGAGGGCAAAGTTTCCAGAGTCGTTTAGGGGCATGTCATCAATAGTTACTCCGATTTGAGTATTATCAAAGCCTCTCAGTCTTATGCTTCCACCGCCAAGACCGTAAGCATCGTCCGTCTGAACGTTCAAGGAAGGAGTGAGTTCTATGGCTTTGAATATATTTACACCCCCAGCACCAGACCTGACTTTTAGCTCCTCCTCCTTTACAGTGGTCTCCGTCTTTGGAGTTCTTCTTTTGACCTCCACCGGCAGGGCTTCTTCCTTTCCACCCTCTTCTACTTTAATCTTTATTAGTGTCTCCTGAGAAAAAGCCAAGCTACCAAACAGTGCAGAGAGAAGAACAGCAGTAGTTCTCATGGTAAGCCTCCTTAGAGGAGTAGCTTACCAGGAAACCGTTAATTTTTTGTTAAGCTGGCTGTCTTGCGAAAAAGTATCCATCCTGTTATGGGAAAGATCACCATAAGGAGAGCGGAGAGTCTGTAGTTGTCCCCAGTTATGTAAAGAAGAAGTGACCAAGCAAGAAGTCCAGTGGTAGAGGCTATCCTTTCCGTAAGAGACAGAAAAGACAGACGCACGGATGTCTGCGTCTTGGGAAAACTTTCTATAATGAGCACTCTGGAGGTGGTCCAGAGATGTGCCAAGGACACTCCCGCGAGCAAACCTACCAACAGGATAGCATGCTTAGGAACAAAGTAAAGAGTTATAAGAAATCCAGTCCACAGAGCAAAACCCACAGGAAAAAGCTTGTAAGTACTTACTTTATCAGATAACCTTCCAAAGATGACACCACCTATTACACCACCTAATGCAGATAAGCCTATAACTTTGTAGATGTGCGTATCTTCAAGCCCGTATACTTTTCTTAGATATACGCCCATCATAGCTATAAGGGTATTTGCAACTTCCGTGAGGGAGAGGATGGAAAGTATCATAAACAAAAACTTTTTGTCTTTGAAAACCTCTTTAAGCTTTACCTTTTGGCGATGGATAGGATTTCTTAGAAGGGTGATAGCGGGCAGTGCCAAGATAGTAAACAGCAAGGAGGCTTGAAGAAAAACATCCGGTATTTTCATTAGTCTCGCTAAAAACAGCAAGGTCAAGGCTGAGCCAATGTAACCAGAGGCTACACCAATTCCAGATGCTAATCCCATGTTGGTAAAAGAAATAAGCATGGCGTTGTAAAAAACCAACGCTTGCTGATGAAAGACAGCCATGAAGGAATAAACCAGTAGAGCCTCTTGTGGCATTTTGGTCAAAAAGGTCAAGGATGCACCAGCTGTGGCAGTCAGCAAGCTAAAAACTACGAAAAAGTGTTTTCTCAAACCCATGCTGTCTGCCAGCTTACCTAGATAGAGAGCCATAAAGAAGGATGCGAAAAAGGATAGAGCGTAAACTGTGGAGTAAACTTTTGTGTCTATATGTTTAGTTATAAAGAGAGGAAAGAAGGTAGAGAAAATTAATGCACTTAAGATGGTTTCTCCTGCATCATAAAGGGCAAAGGCTATAAACTCAAGCTTTTTTCTCAGGAGTTATTCCCACCTCGCACTCGTCTGTTTCACCATAAGTGTCTCTTTTGCACTGCTCAAGGGGGAGGACCTTGTAAAACTTCTCTGCGTACTCATCCCAGTTTTCAAGAATGTGCCTTGCCCATAAGCTCCCTGTATAAAGATGGTGTTTGTGTATCAGAGATCTAAGTTCTTGTAGTTCTTTATCGTGCCTGAGTCTTCTTATCATCACATAAGAGGGGTTTATCCTTTTATCTAGCTGTTCGTCAAGTACATAGGCATAGCCACCTGTCATGCCAGCCCCAAAGTTGAAACCCACGCTACCAAGAACAACCACAATCCCACCTGTCATATACTCACAACAGTGAAGCCCTGCCCCTTCAACTACCGCAATAGCACCACTGTTCCTGACAGCAAACCTCTCTCCCGCCCTTCCTGCCGCGTAGAGCTCACCACCTGTGGCACCGTAAAGACATGTATTACCCATAATTACATGGTTCTGGCTATCTTCTATATCTTGGGGTTTTAGCACTATCCTCCCGCCGTACATACCTTTACCTACATAATCGTTGGCATCGCCTATAAGTGTAAGGGATACACCCCTGTGATTAAAAGCTCCAAAGCTCTGTCCTGCGGTGCCTACAAATGTAAGATTTATAGTGTCTTCAGGAAGTCCTTCATCTCTGTACTTTATGGCTATGTAATAGTTTATCCTTACTGGTACGCTCCTGTCTGTATTTCTTATTGGATACTCTTTGTATACCTTCTGAGCTTTTTCTATGTAGGGGAGCAGTTCTTCCACGAGCTTCTCGTTTAAAGACGGTCTTGGGTTATCGTTTCTATCCACAAGACACCTGAGGGGCTTGTCCTTAGGATAGTCTTCCTTGAGAAACTTCTCTAACTTTATTCTCTTGGAACCGGGTATATGGTCAAAGCTCAGCACTTCAAGGAGTTCCCTTCTGCCTATTATCTCTTCAAGACTTCTGAAACCCATCTGAGCCAGTATCTCTCTTACTTCTTGTGCCACCGCTCTGAAGTAAGCCATCACATCATCAACTTTACCCTTGAACTTTTCCCTATACTTGGGATCTTGGGTAGCAACACCCGTAGGGCACTGATTGGTATGGCACATCCTTGCCATCACACAGCCCTCTGCTATCATGGTAGCAGTACCAAAACCAAACTCTTCTGCACCCAAAAGGGCTGCAATGATCACATCTTTACCAGTTCTCATACCACCATCTACGCGTATGCGCACCTTGTCCCTAAGGCTGTTTTCCATAAGCACCCTTTGAGTTTCCGCAAGACCTATCTCCCAGTAATTTCCTGCGTTCTTTATAGAGGAGTAAGGGCTTGCACCAGTACCCCCTTCCGCGCCGCTTACTTGAACTATATCTGCGTAAGCCTTTGCTACACCTGCCGCTATAGTGCCTACGCCTGTTTCTGCCACAAGCTTTACACATACCTTGGCTTTTGGATTGGCTTCTTTCAGGTCGTTTATGAGCTGTGCCAGGTCCTCTATAGAGTATATGTCGTGATGAGGTGGAGGTGATATGAGGGTTATGCCGGGCTGAGCATGTCTTAGTTTTGCTATGTAGTCGCTTACCTTGTGTCCCGGCAGTTGTCCACCCTCTCCGGGTTTTGCTCCTTGAGCTATTTTTATCTCAATGTCCTGAGCTGATGCAAGGTAAGTGGGTGTAACACCAAACCTACCACTTGCCACCTGCTTGATGGCTGAGTTTTTTATAGTCCAGTATCTTTGAGGGTCTTCTCCTCCTTCTCCAGAGTTGCTCTTCATCCCAAGTCTGTTGCAAGCTTCTGCTATTGTTTCGTGAGCTTCCGGTGATAGGGCACCCAAGGACATACCACCAGTGACAAACCTCTTGAGGATGGTCTCTATAGGTTCTACTTCTTCCAAGGCTACAGGTTTGTCTGATTTTTTGTAAGTAAGAAGGTGTCTTAGGAATGTAGGATGTTCACTGTTGGCAATTTGAGAAAAAGACTTGTAATCTTCGTAGTCTTTTGTCTCTAAGAACTTGTGAAGCGCCCTAACCACAAAGGGAGACCATGCGTGCCACTCTCCGCCTTTTCTGAACTTCATATCACCACCGTAATCAAGCTGTGGGTTATCTACCTCATAAGCCATATTGTGTCTTCTGAGCGAGCTGTCTTCTATTTCAAATATGCCGTCAGATTCCACAGTAATGGGTGTATTGGGGAAAAACTCCTCCACAAAGTCTTTATTGAGGCATACAGTATCAAAGATCCTGGCACCCTGGTAGGAGTTTAGTGTGGAGATACCCATTTTAGACATGATCTTTAAGAGTCCATCTTCCAGAGCTTTTTTGTAATTCAAGATAGCTTGCTCGTAGGGTATTTTTATATCACCTTTCTCACAAAGCTCGTATATGGTTTCGTAAGCCAAGTAAGGATAAACCGCGGATGCACCGTATCCTATCAGACAGGCCATATGGTGAGGATCCCTTGCTTCCCCTGTTTCTACTATTATGGACACTTTTGTAGAAAGTCCTCTATCCGAAAGCCACTTAAAGACGCTAGAAACAGCAAGCAGACTGGGCACAGCAAGTCTGTAGCGAGAGATGTTTTTGTCTGTGAGTATGACTATCTGCGCACCTTCTCTTACTACCGCCTCTTCTACCCTTCTACACACTATCTCAACACCAAGTCGCAGGTCGCATATCTGCACACCCTCGTACATGGCATCGTATATGATATCCGTTATCCTACGCTCCCCTGCAAGATCCTGAAGTTCCACCACGCAGTAGCTTCTCTCCTTTGGATAAGTCATAGGCACTCTGGCTACTTTAAAGTAGGTCTGCCTCTCTATGGTTTCTATCTCCTTGGGTAGAAGTATGGGACTCTCTATCTGAAAGCGCTTGGCATGTTCTTCCGTTTCTTTAAGGAAGTTCCTTTTGTGTCCCAAGTTCATCCTCAAGGACATAACAGCCTTTTCCCTTATGGGGTCTATGGGTGGATTGGTAACTTGTGCAAACCTCTGTTTGAAGTACCTAAAGAGAAGTACTGGTTTTTCCGAAAGAGGAGGTAAAGGAGTATCATCGCCCATAGAGAAGGTTAACTCTTTTCCTTCCTGAGCCATGTAAGATATAACATTTTTAATCTCTTCCTGCGTGTAGCCAAAGGCTACCTGTTTCCTTACTCTGTCTTTATCATGCACAGGTTCAGGTATAGAGCGGTCTTTTAGAAGGTCTGTAAGCCTCACTAAGTGTTTTTTGAGCCATTCGCTGTAAGGTTTTTGTTGAGATAGATCTCTTAGTATTTCGCTGGTTTCTCTAACTTTACCTTTCTGTAGGTCAACGCACAGTGTATCTCCGGGACCTAGTCTTCCTTTTTTCTTTATCTTTTTCCCAGAGAGGTCTATCATACCCACTTCTGAACCCAAGACAAGTATACCATCCTCGGTTAGCACATAGCGAGCGGGTCTGAGTCCGTTTCTATCAAGGTGAGCACCTATAACCTTGCCGTCTGTGAAAGCTATGCTCGCAGGACCATCCCACGGCTTCATAAGTAGAGATTGATACTCAAAGAAGTTCCTAACTTCCTCTGACATATCTGGTACTTTTTCCCAAGCTGGTGGTATGAGCATGTTTATGGCATGCTCTGGGGAATACCCCACAAGACATAATAACTCAAAGACCCTATCTAAGGATGCAGAATCACTCTCTTCGTAAGATACCAAAGGAGTTATAAGCTTTATCTTGTCTCCAAAAACTTCGTGCTCAAGTTCGCTCTGAAGGGCAAGCATCCAATTTCTGTTACCTTGTATGGTGTTTATCTCGCCGTTATGTGCCAAATACCTAAAAGGTTGTGCCAATTTCCAATTAGGAAAGGTGTTTGTAGAATACCTCTGATGAAACAGACAGAAAGATGATTCAAGGCTGTTTTCTTTTAAGTCCATGTAGAAGTTATCCAGCTGAAGAGCTACCATCATACCTTTGTAAACCATAGTGCGAGAAGACAAAGATGCCACATAAACTTTGTCCATTATCTTTTTATCCCTCTCTATGGTCCTTCTCAGCATGTAAAGCTCCAGTTCCCTCCTGTCCTCTTGGATACCTTCTGCATCAAGAAGCAGGTGAAATATCTGCGGCATAACTTCAAGGGCTTTATCACCAAGAGCAGACTTATCAACTGGAACCTTGCGCCAGCCTACCAACTTAAAGGGGGAATTCTTTATATGCTCTTCTATCCGAGCCCTTACATCCTCATAAAGGAAGAGAACTCCAACGCAGAGGTTTTCTATATTAGATATCTCAAGACTTTCTTTAGTTATGTAATCCGAAAAAAAAGAGCGAGGAATTTCTATGAGTATACCCGCACCGTCTCCTGTCTTTCCATCTCCGCCTATGGCTCCCCTGTGTGTCAGGTTTTTTACCGCATCTATTCCCCATTTTACTATCTGTGGGCTTCTTTCTCCTCTTATATTACATACAAATCCAACTCCACAAGAGTCGTATTCTCTCATCTCCATGCAAACCACCTCATCAAAAAAATTAAAGGGGACTATTATTTTAACTTAAACAATGATTATGAATATGTCAATTAAAAATATGTTTAACAAAAGCGTGAAGCCTTTTCAGAGGTAAAACACTTTTCCGCCTGATATAATTAAACTATGCCCGTAAAGTTTGGTACTGACGGATGGAGAGCTGTAATAGGTGAGGAGTTTACTTTTGATAATGTTAGGAAGGTAGCTTTTGCTCACGCCAAGGTTTTGGAGCGTCAAGGAAAAACAAAAGTGATCGTAGGCTACGACCATAGGTTCATGTCTGAAAAGTTCGCTCAGGAAGTGTGTAGTGTTTTCAGACAGATGGGTTTTGATGCCTATATGACTAACAGAGCGTGCACCACCCCTATGGTTTCTTTTGCAGTCAAATACATGAACTTTGACAATGGTGTTATGATAACTGCTTCTCACAACCCTCCGGAGTATAACGGTTATAAGATAAAGGATAGCTTTGGTGGTTCTGCAACCACTGAGTTTGTAAAAGAGGTAGAAAAAGAATTTGAAAGAGTAAAAGATGTGAAAATCCAAAGTGTAAGGGTGGAGTACATAAACGTATGGGGAGAGTACACAAGGAAGGTAAAAGAGCTTATAAACCAAGAACTTTTAAACGAAGGGAAAATGCTTTTGGTACACGATGCCATGTATGGCTCTTCCGTGAACACATACGCGCAAGTGCTTGCTGGTACTAAGATTAGTGTTCTTCCCACAAGAGCTTACAGAGATCCTCTCTTTGGGGGTCATGCACCCGAGCCTGTAGAGAAAAACCTCATGCCTTTAATGGAAAAGGTAAGGGCAGTCCATGCAAGCTTGGGAATAGCCAACGATGGTGACGGCGACAGGATAGCTCTTGTGGACGAAAAAGGAAAATTCGTGAACTCTCAGATGGTGTATGTACTTCTGCTTTACCATCTGCTCAAGAATAAGGGCATAAGGGACGGTATAGTGGTAAAGACGGTATCCACCACTTACCTTGCAGATAGGATATGCCAAGAAGAGGGTATACAGTTAAAGGAAGTTGCCGTGGGTTTCAAAAACATAAACGAGGTCATACTTAAAGAAAAAGTCCTATTTGGCGGTGAAGAAAGTGGAGGATACGGGATAGTTAGTTTCCTACCCGAAAGAGATGGTCTTTTTTCTGGTCTTAACATACTTGAGCTTCTTCAAATCAGCGGGAAGACCCTATCAGAGATGGTTCAGGAGATATTCAAAAGATACGGTAGTGCCTATTACAAAAGGCAGGACATTTACGCACAAGAGGACAAAAAGAAAAAACTTTTTGAGCTCATAAACCACCCACCAGAAAAGCTACTAAGCTATAAAGTTAGGGAGATAAACACTACAGATGGATTAAAACTCATTTTTGAAAATGACGGATGGATACTCTTTAGGGCATCTGGTACGGAACCTCTTATAAGGATCTACGCAGAAATGCCAAAAGAAGAAGAAACAGAGAGAATACTTGAAGAAGGTATAAAACTTTTAGGGTAAAACATGCCAAAGATCATCTTTATAGTGGGTCATCACAACACAGGTAAAACCACCTTGGCAGAAAAACTTTCAAAGGAACTAAGTCTCAGGGGTTATCGTGTAGGTTACATAAAGCACGACCCAAAGGGTCACGGTATCACAGACAGGGAAGGCAGTGATTCTTACAGAATTTTTCAGATCCTTGATAAGGTAGCTCTTTTGAGTGTGGGCAAACTCACGCTGTGGGAAAAAACAGAAGATGATCCCATAAAAGCCGTAGAAAGGTACTTTTCTGACTTTGATGTGGTACTGTTGGAAGGTTGGAAGTCAATTAGAGGATTTAAAAAACTCGTGCTTGGTGATCTTGATGCAGAGGGTTTTCGTATAGATGAAAAGGTCAGTATTGAGGAAATAATAAACTACATCTTAACTTAAACTATTATCATGCTGATAAAACGCTTTAGCGACAGAGATGCCTTTTACAGGTTTCTGAAAGAAAAGATGGGTATATTCTTCAGAGAAGCGGACAGTAGAGCCTTTGAAGGTGTGTTTTATGTTATATACTTTGAGGAAAAGAGCTTAAACCCCTCCGTTATCTTTGAGTGTGCAAGAACATCTTGTGTTTCTGTGTTCAACAACCAAGACAAATACGCTCTATGTGGTAGCGAGTCCAAGATAAGGGATTTTTGCTCCTGCATTGTTAAAGAAAGAAAAGATCTGGCTTTTAAAATACTTGAAAACTTGATAAACTACAGAAAAAAGTCTTTCAAACTTCAATATAACGGAAAGATACTACCATTAGGGATAAAAACCGCTGTAATGGGTGTCCTAAACATCACGCCAGATTCCTTTTCCGATGGTGGTTTGTATATGGAGGTTTCACAAGCGGTTAAAAGAGGTATTCAGATAGCTCAAGAAGGTGCAGAGATAATAGACATAGGTGGTGAATCTACAAGACCTGGTTCAGAGAGAATAAGCGCAGAAGAAGAACTAAAGCGTATCCTACCAGTACTCAAAGAACTTAGAAAAGAACTAAGCCATGCGTGGATCTCCATAGACACATACAAAGCTAAGGTAGCACAGGTGTGTTTAGAAGAAGGTGCGGACATGATAAACGACATAAGCGGTGGTACCTTTGATGAGTATATGTTCGAGGTGATAGCAAAGTACAACTGTCCTTATGTGTTGGGACACACAAAGGGTAGACCAGAAGAGTGGAAAAAAATGCAGATAACTTATGAGGATGTGATGGAGGAACTCATAAACTACTTCCGAGAGAAAATTCAAGAGCTACGGCAAAAGAATTATAAAGGTGATATAATAATAGACCCGTGTATAGGGTTTGGTAAACTCCCTGAACATAACATAGAAATACTAAAGAAGTTCAGGGAGCTAAGGATCTTTGGGCTTCCCCTTTTGGTAGGTGTGTCAAGAAAGTCCTTTGTAGGACTAATAATAGAGGGGTTGCTAAGGAAAAAGACAGAGCCTTGGGAAAGGCTTTACGGAAGCCTTGGTGCTCTTGCGTATCCAGTGATAGAGGGTGCCAACATAGTGAGGGTGCATGATGTGAAGGAGACAAAAGAATTTCTTGCTCTTCTTGATACGGTAAGAACTTATGGTGAATTTTGACTTTTTAAGATTTTTTTCTTTCAGGGATATTATTGACATAATAAGTGTCTCTTTCTTTATATATGTGGTCATACACTTTTTGAGGATAACCAAAGGTTTTCAGATACTAAAAGGTCTTGCCTTTATGGGTTTTTTCTGGGTATGCGCAGAGCTTCTCGGACTTAGGACACTTTCGTGGATATTTGACAAGTTCTGGACTGTAGGGCTATTCTCCTTAGTGGTCATCTTCCAACCCGAGATAAGAAAAGCTCTCTCGAGGTTAGGTCAAAGGACTCATGTGGTTAGCATAAGGTTCGTTGAAGAAAGGGTAGTGGAAAAGATAGTAAGAGCGTGCAGTTTTTTATCTGAAAGACAGATAGGAGCCTTGATAGTTATAGAAAGAGCTCAGAACATTGAAGGACTTATCGAAGGTTGCGTTGCCATAGACAGTGTAGTATCTGTTGAGCTTCTAATAACCATATTTGATCCTTTGACACCGTTGCATGATGGGGCGGTAGTGATAAAGGGAGACAGAATAGCCTTTGCGTCTTGTATATTACCTCTTTCTAAATCTCCGGACCTTCCTAAAAAGTACGGAACACGCCACAGAGCAGCTCTTGGTATAGCAGAAGAGAGCGATGCGATCGCTATAGTTGTTTCGGAAGAAACAGGGGAGATATCCATCGCGGTAAACGAAAAGTTTCACAGAAACTTAGACCCAGAAGGGTTAAAAAATCTCCTTTTTAAGGAGCTTGGTATAAACCATGATTAAAAGGGTAATTTTTAACAACTGGCAGTACAAACTTTTAGCACTTTTTATAGGCTTTTCTCTGTGGCTTGTGGTAAATTTGGGAGTGAGAGTGCCTGTAGTGGTAGAAAGGAGTATAGAGTTAGTCAATCAAGATGAGAACTACACATACAAACTTGAGAGGAAAAGGGTAAGGATAAAACTGCTGATCATTGAAAGGCTCAGCCTTAATGAGAGTGTTGAAGGTGTGAGAGCGGTAGTTGATGTAAAAGGTTTAGGTGAAGGAGAGTACATGTTAAGAGTGCATGTGAAAAGCCCTTTCAAAATCCTTGTGTATCCAGCAAGTGTTGAACCAGAGTATGTTAAGGTTTATGTAAAGAGAAAACCGCCGCAAGGGCGGTAGGAGTTCATCCACAGGAGAAGGAGCTTCCGCAACCGCAGGAACCTGTCACATTTGGGTTCTTAATGGTAAAGCCACCACCCATAAAGTCCACCACATAATCCAACTCTGCGTTATTCACATAAGGCATGGAAAACTGGTCTATGACTACTTTGAGACCACCATACTCAAACACATGGTCACCTTCCTCTACAGTGTCGTCAAAACCCATTGCGTATTGAAAGCCTGAGCATCCGCCTGGTACCACTCTTATCCTAAGAATAGGTTCGGTGATGTTATTTTCCTGAGCTATTCTTAGTACCTCTTGAGACGCCTTTTCTGTAACAAAAAAGTTTACAGCGCTCTGTTGCATCTTACTACCTCCTAAAATTTTGTTGATTTTTAAAATATGCAGGCTATAAAAGATTGGCAATGTGATTTACATCATTCTAAAGTGCGTGTATAATGTTTAGTAAAAGGAGTGTAGGATGGTAGAGCTGTGGATAAGTCTTGTAATAACATTTATAAAAGTCCTCCTTATTCTGGGTATCTTCTTAGGTTTGGGGGCATACCTTACATGGTTTGAAAGAAAGCTTGCAGGGCACATCCAAGCTCGTATGGGACCAAAACTCGTTGGTCCCTTTGGTCTTTTACAGCCTTTAGCCGACGGTATAAAACTGCTTACCAAAGAATCCATTATCCCAAGAAACGCGGACAAACCCGTTTATTACCTTGCCATAGTTTTATCCCTTGCACCTTCTCTCTTGCTATTTTCTGTAATACCCTTTGGTCCAAGACTTAGTATCTTTGGTTATGAGATAAAGCCTATAGTGTCTGATGTGAACATAGCGCTCATCTTCCTGTTTGCTATGGGATCTCTTGCGGTATACGGCACCATTTTCTCAGGGTGGGCTTCCAACTCTAAATACGCCTTTATAGGTTCTTTAAGAAAGAGTGCCGTCATGATAGCTTACGAGGTGATACTGGGCTTTTCAGTCCTTGGAGTGGTGCTTCTTGCAGGAACTATGAGTACTGTAGGTATAGTGGAAGCTCAGATAAAGAGTGGTATTTGGTATATAGTTTACCAGCCTGTTGCCTTTGTGCTCTTTCTCTTTTGTATGCTCGCAGAGTCTGGGCGTGTGCCTTTTGACATACAGGAAGCGGAAGCGGAGTTAGTAACCGGCTACAATGTGGAATACGGAGGTATGCGTTTTGGCGTGTTTCCCTTAGCAGAATGGTATCTTAATGTGATGGCTCTGTCAGCCCTTGCGGTAGTGCTCTTTTTGGGTGGTTGGTCAGGTCCTAACATCCTGGGTCCTTTTTCTCCCTATGTGTGGTTTGTGTTGAAGATGTTTTCTTTAGTTTTCTTTGTACTTTGGCTACACTGGACGCTACCGAGGTTTCAGGCAAAGGACATAACAGAAATAGCTTGGAAAATATTACTACCCATAGCACTTCTTAATGTGGTTATGACTGCAGTGGTTCTGTACCTTGTTTAGATAGCTTTTTTATTTCCTCCATTATCATGTTTGACGCTACTTTGTAGCCTTTTGGGTTATCTTCCAAAAAGTCGTACCTTTTGGGTTTTCCTATAAATACCCTTATGGGGTATCCTATGGAAGGTATCTTTTTACCCCTTGGTAGGACCTTGTCTGTGCCATCTATGTAAACGGGTAGGACTGGCTTCTTGCTTTTAACTGCCAGCAACCCTATACCCAACTTGGGTTTTAAAAACTCACCAGGTTTTGCTCTTGTGCCTTCTGGGAATACACATAACCTACATCCTGCATGCAGAAGTTCAAGGGCAAGCTTGAGTGTCTGCACATCTCCTGCTCCCCTCTTTATGGGCAGGGCGGACATGTGTGGTAAAAGAATTCCTAAGAGGGGTGTGTGGAATAACTCTTCTTTGGCTATGAAAGTCAGGTGTTTGGGAAAGACTGCGTTAAGCACGGGTGGGTCAAGATAGCTCCTGTGGTTAGGTGCTACCAAGTAACTTCCCTCTGGAATGTGCTCCAAACCGTAAACCTTAATCTTAAAAAGACTTCTGAATATTGGTTTTATCACAGGGCAAAAAGGTGCTATAAAAAACTTTGAGAATCTGCTTAAATAACAATCATTTCGCATACTATTAAGGTGCTTTATTCCTTATCCTTTCTTTTAAGTGTTGTATAAAGTCTTCAAGACTCATACTACCTAAGTTTCCTTCCTTTTTACTCCTCACTGAAAGCTTGCCTTCCTGAACCTCTTTGTCTCCTATGACAACTGTGTAGGGTATTTTTTGAAGTTCTGCATCCCTTATTTTGGCATTTAGCCGTTCCTGTCTGTCATCTATATCCACTCTCAAACCTTCTGACCTTAGTTTTACCTGAAGCTCCTTTGAATAAGGTAAGTGTGTTTCAGATATGGGTATGATCCTAACTTGCACTGGGGAGAGCCATACGGGAAGCGCACCCGCATAGTGTTCCAAAAGCACACCTGTGAACCTCTCTATAGATCCAAGAAGTGCTCTATGTATCATGTAGGGTCTATGTCTTTTGTTATCTGAACCTACATAAGTCATGTCAAAGCGCTCAGGAAGGTTAAAGTCAAACTGTATAGTGGAACACTGCCATAGTCTCCCTATGGCGTCTCTTATCTTAACATCTATCTTAGGACCATAAAAGGCTCCTCCTCCTTCATCTATCTCGTAATCAAGGTTCATAGATGTAACCGCTTTTTTGAGGGAGTTTTCTGCAAGCTCCCACTGTTCCTGTGAGCCTATGGCATCAACAGGCTTTGTGGATATGTAAACTTTAAATTCTCTAAAACCAAAGTCTCTTAACATACAAACTGCAAACTCAAGGGTTTCGTGTATTACATCTTCTACTTGCTCTGGTGTGCATATTATGTGAGCGTCGTCCTGTGTAAAACCCCTTACCCTCATAAGTCCGTGCAAAACTCCAGACATTTCGTACCTGTAAACGGTACCAAGTTCCGCAAGCTTAATGGGTAGTTCTTTATAACTTCTAACCTTGCTTTTGTAAATGGCTATGTGGAAGGGACAGTTCATGGGTTTGACAAAGTACTCTTCATGTTCCACCTGCATGGGTGGGAACATGTTTGGTTTGTAATAATCAATGTGGCCACTTATCTCCCAAAGTTTTGCGTTTCCTATGTGGGGTGTGTATACAAACTGATAGCCTCTTTTTTCGTGCTCTTCTTTCCAATAATCCTCAAGTGCTTTCCTGTAAGTACCCCCTTTTGGGAGCCATAGGACAAGACCCGGACCTACTGTCTCATCTATTAGAAATATTTCAAGTTCTCTGCCGAGCTTTCTGTGATCTCTTTTCTTTGCCTCTTCGTAAAACTTCAAGTGCTGTTCTAACTCTCTGTGATCCCAAAAGGCTATACCGTATATCCTCTGTAGCATGGGGTTTTGGGCATTCCCCATCCAATAAGCACCGCTTATATGGGTTAGCTTAAAAGCACCTGCCACACCCGTAGAAGGTATGTGGGGACCTCTGCAAAGGTCTACAAAATCGTCCTGCTCATATACAGATATAACATCATCTGGGCTTATACGCTGGATTATTTCTAATTTGTACTTTTCTTTGAGCTTTTCAAAGAGCTTTTTGGCTTCTTCCCTGTCTATTTCCCTTCTAAGTATGGGATAATTTTTTTGTATTATCTCCTTCATCTTCTCTTCTATCTTTGGAAGGTCATCTTCACTGAGTCTTACACCCTCTATCTCCACATCGTAATAGAACCCTTCCTCTGTAGTAGGTCCAACACCCAAATGGACCTTATCTTTTCCGTAAATTTCCTTAAGAGCCTGAGCCATAATGTGAGCTAAGGAATGCCTGAGGATCTCTAAGCTTTCTGGATCACCTTTATAAATGGGAATTACTTTGGCTGAGGTTCTTATGGGTGTCTGAAGGTCGTATATCTTACCGTTTACTTTACCACCTATGGCACCTTCTATCTGCGCCATCTTGTATATATCACTCAATGTGGTTCCTTCTTTAACCTGAAAGACTTTACCTTCTACTTCTACGCTTATCATGGTAATATAGTATACACAAACTTATGAAACGCGTGCTCGTATGGGGACTTGGTGTAAGCGGTAGGTCTGCTGTAGAGCTTCTCAAAGCTAAAAACTATGAGGTTTACGCAGGTGACGATAAAAACGGTGAAGACTTCAGGCAGTATCTTGGTCTGGTAGATACCCTAGTGCTATCACCTGGCATACCTCCACACCACCCCCTTTGGTTATCAGCCCAGAAAAGGGATATAGAAGTTATAGGTGAGCTTGAACTAGCTTACAGATTCTTCAAAGGAAAGGCTGTTGCCATCACGGGAACTGATGGAAAATCAACCACCACGAGGATGACATACCTTATACTCAAAGAACACTTGGGAAATGTATGTGAAGGAGGTAATATAGGCACGCCTTTTTCTCAAATAGTCTTAAAGGACCCATCGTGTTTTGCCGTGCTTGAAGTGTCTTCTTTTCAGGGTAAAACTCTAAAAACTTTTAGGCCACACGGTGGAGCCTTCTTAAACTTTTCTGTGGATCACTTAGACTGGCATAAGGACCTTGAGGACTACCTTCAGAGTAAGTACAACATCTTCAGAAATCAGCAAAAGGATGACTTCATAGTGCTTTATTCGGAACAGAAACAGGTGGTAAACACACCCACAGAGGCAAGGAAGTACCTTTTTGGTTCAGAGGGTGCGGAAGGTTTTATCAAAGACGGTAAAGCTTACTTTATGGGTGAAGAGCTTTTTAAAGTAGATGGGCTAAAAGTCTTTGGACATCACAACTATATGAACGCTCTTGCAAGTGCCATCATGTGCAGGCTTATGGGTGTGCCTACTGATACCATAAAAAAAGTTCTTTACGAGTTTTCTGGATTACCTTTCAGGCTTGAGTTTTTGGGAGAGTGGAAGGGTGTTAAGGTTTTTAACGACTCAAAGGCTACAACTGTAAACGCTTTGAGGTCTGCATTAAAAAGCATGCCAGACAAAAGAGTTATACTTATAGCGGGCGGAAAAGATAAAGGAGGAGACTTTGAAAGCCTTTACCATCTTATTGCCCAAAAGGTAAAGATGGCTGTGCTTATAGGTGAAGCCAAAGATAGAATATTCCAAGCTTGGAAAGGGGTGGTTAAGCTTGAGAAAGCAGATACCTTAGAAGCTGCGGTAAAACTGGCAAAGGCTTACTCTCAGAGTGGTGATGTTATCCTCTTTTCCCCTGCGTGTGCATCTTTTGATATGTTCAGGGACTATGTGGAGAGGGGAGAGAGGTTTAAAGAATTGGTATATTCTCTGTTTTCTGTATAATTTTTTCTTAAACTTTACGGAGGTTTGTGGATGAAACTGCACGAACATCAAGCAAAGGAGCTCTTGAAAAGGTATGGGCTTCCTGTTCCAGAAGGAAGGGTAGCTTTTTCGGTAGAAGAAGCTTTGCAGGGCGCAGAAGAGCTTGGAGAATATCCTTTGGTAGTAAAAGCGCAGGTACATTGCGGGGGAAGGGGTAAAGCAGGAGGTGTAAAGCTTGTAAGAAACCAGGAAGAGCTAAAGCAAGCGGTAGAAGGCATGTTGGGAAAGGTATTAAAGACTTTCCAGTGTCAAGAGGGGAAGTTAGTAAGCAGGGTCTGGATAGAGAAAGCAACCAACATACAAAAAGAATACTATCTTTCTATAACCCTTGACAGAGGGCTGTCAAAACCAGTCCTTATGACTTCTGCAGAGGGCGGTATGGAAATAGAGGAGGTAGCAAAGGAAAAACCAGAAGCAATACACATGCTACACATAGACCCAGCTTTAGGGCTTATGCCTTCTCAGGCAAGAAAAGTGGCTTTCAAGCTGGGACTCCCTGTAAATGAATTTGTCAAGATAGCTTTAGCCTTATATAGAGCTTACATGGACTTAGACGCAAGTCTTGTGGAGGTAAATCCCTTAGTGCTTACAAAAGAAGGAAACCTTATTCTGCTTGATGCAAAGGTGGAGATAGATGACAACGCTCTAATAAGACACAAAGACTTGGAACAGTTAGAAGACCTTACCCAGCTTGACCCTTTAGAGGTAGAAGCCAAACGCTACAGTCTTAACTATATAAAGCTTGACGGCAACATAGGATGTATGGTTAACGGTGCAGGTCTTGCTATGACTACTATGGACATAATAAAGCTCGCCGGTGGAGAGCCCGCTAACTTCCTTGATGTGGGAGGTGGAGCTAATGTGGAGCAGATAGCCAACGCTTTTAGGATACTCATGGCGGACCAGAATGTAAAAGCTGTGTTTATAAACATATTCGGTGGCATACTAAGGTGCGACAGGCTTGCTCAGGGGCTTATAGAGGCAGCAAAGATGGTGCAGATAGAAGTACCGGTAGTTGTCCGAATGGAAGGTACAAATGTGGAAGAAGGTAGAAAACTCTTAGCTGAGTCAGGTCTTAACTTCATTAACGCTGAAGATATGTGGGACGGCGCTAAGAAAGCTGTAGAACTGGCAAGCAGGGGTTAAATTAAGGATTGGAGGTATAACATGTCTATATTGGTAAACAAAGATACAAAAGTGGTAGTTCAGGGTATAACTGGAAAGGAAGGCTCTTTTCACGCTCTCCAATGTAAAGCCTACGGTACAAAAGTGGTTGCCGGTGTCACACCGGGTAAAGGAGGTCAGAAGGTAGAAGGCATACCAGTCTTTAACACTGTAGAAGAAGCACTTCAAGAAACTTCTGCTAACTGCTCTTTGATCTTTGTCCCGCCTGCCTTTGCAGCAGATGCCCTAGTAGAAGCCTTAGATGCAGGCATAGAACTGATAGTTTGTATAACAGAAGGTATACCTGTAAAAGATATGATGCAAGTAAAGGACTACATGAAGAAAAACTATCCTAAGGCTAAGCTTATAGGACCTAACTGCCCCGGGGTTATAACTCCCGGCGAAGCCAAAGTAGGCATAATGCCTGGCCACATATTCAAAAGAGGTAGCATAGGTATAGTATCAAGAAGCGGAACTTTGACTTACGAAGCTTCTTATCAGCTCACACGCTATGGGCTTGGACAATCAACCGCTGTAGGAATAGGTGGAGACCCGGTGCACGGGCTCTCTCACAAGGATGTTATAGCCATGTTTAACCAGGATCCAGAAACAGAAGCCATACTTATGATAGGGGAAATCGGGGGAACCGCTGAAGAAGAAGCAGCTGAGTATATAAAAAGCCATGTGAGAAAACCAGTATTTGCCTACATAGCAGGTATTACCGCACCACCCGGCAGGAGGATGGGACACGCAGGAGCCATCATAAGCGGTGGCAAAGGAACAGCTCAGGCTAAAATGGATGCACTAAAAGGTGCAGGAGTACATGTTATAGAGAACCCTGCCTTCATAGGTAAGATGGTATACGAGTTTTTGCGCACATGATTTAGTATATATTGATGCCTTGAATATGTGTTATATTTTAATAACCTAAAACTTTGTTGAAGGAGGTAAGTAGTATGGCACTTAAAACAAAGGTTGACCCAGATACTTGTACCTCTTGCGAGCTATGCTACGATAGAGTTCCCGAGGTTTATAAAAACAGGGGTGATGGCATAGCAGAAGTGGTAAGCCCTGGACCTGATGGTTGGATGATGGTCCCTGCGGAATTGGAGCAGGAAGTTAAAGAAGTCACCGACGAGTGTCCCAGCGGTTCCATCATAACAGAGGAAACATGAGGATCCTTGTTGATATAGATACATGCACAGCCTGTAGGTTGTGCTACGATACGCTACCACAGGTATTTGCTGATAGAGGTGATGGCATACCCATAGTTTGGCTCAGGGTTAAGATGGATGATTCCTTGAAACCTTCCTTACTGGAGGTGGTAGAGAGCTGTCCAAGTAACTCCATACAGTTAGAAGAAGTTGGATAAAATACTTTTCTTAGGAACCGCAGGAGGTAGATTAAGCACTTTTAGAAAGATAAGAAGGTCTGGTGGTATACTAATGCATCTGTCAGGAAGGTGGGTGCATGTAGACCCCGGACCCGGTGCCTTTGTTTACCTTCACGAAAGAGGATTTGACCCAAGAGGTTTGGACCTTCTAGTGCTTTCTCATATACACTTAGACCATTCTGCTGATGTGAATTCCCTCATAGAAGCATCAACAGATGGTGGAAAAAGAATTCATATAGCTCTATTTGCACCGAAATCTGCCTTTGAAGGAGAAGACAGAGTAGTTTTACCTTATTTGAGGAAGAAACTTGCTTTTGAAGCCTTTTTTGAAGAAGGCAAAACCTTTGAGTATATGGGCATAAAAGTAAAAGCGGTTATGAAGCATAGGCATCACAACGCAGAAACTTACGCTCTCTTCCTAAACGATAAAGTGCTTTATGTATCATGCGCCATGTTTGAGGACAGGATGCTGAGCTTATACCCAAAGAATGTACAGGTCATGATTATAAACACCACACTTTACAACAAAAGGGAAAACATAGAACACCTTTCTGTAGAAGATGCTATTAAACTTATAAAAGGCTTAAATCCTCAAAAAGCTATCCTTACACACTTTGGCTATGAATTCCTAAAAAACCATAACCCTCAGGAGGTGGCAGACTACATAACCTCGTTAACAGGTATAAACACAGTATCAGCTTTTGACAATATGGAGGTTTATCTACATTGATAGAGCAATTTTTCCCAGAGCTTAAAAGGTATACTCAGGAGTTTGTTAGCCAGTACGGTTATGTGGCTATATTTCTCATATCCTTCACGGAATCTCTGTTTCAACCCATACCACCCTATCCCTTCATAGTAAGCGCACCTCTGTTTAAGCTAAGTGTTTATATAGCAGGTCTTGTAGCCTTCTTAGGAAATCTTCTTGGTGCTTTGGTAGCTTACTACCTTGCAACTTTTCTAGGCTCTGCTTTTGTAAAGCACTTTTTAGGTGAGAGACTTTATCTGAAGGGAGAGAGCATATTCAATAAGTACGGATTTTTTGCGGTTATATTAGGAGAACCTTATAAGCTGGTCTGTTGGCTTTCTGGCATATTCAAAATGCCTGTAATGACTTTCCTTGTTGCAAGCGCCATAGCAAGAGGATTAAGAATATCTGCCTTTGTATTTTTTGGAAATCTTTTGGAAAGGTTTGTTCGTTAGTGGGCGCGGGAGGACTCGAACCCCCAACCGGGCGGTTATGAGCCGCCCGCTCTGCCATTGAGCTACGCGCCCTACTGACAGATATTATATTATAAAACTTTTCCGCGGTGTTTAAAGGGTCATATATGATACAAATCATATAATAAGTTCCCATAAAGAAGCATAATAGTCATATGGAAAAAAGGCTTTTTACTCCATTGACAGACCAAGTTATAGAAGAGCTTAGGGTAGGTGATAAAGTACTGCTCAATGGCTACATATACACCGCAAGAGATGCAGCTCATAAGCGGATGGTTGAAGCTATAAGCAATGGAGATATGCCACCCTTTGACATGAAGGGACAGGTCATATACTATGTGGGACCTACTCCACCCAAGCCCGGACAGGTGATAGGATCAGCGGGACCTACTACAGCCATTAGAATGGACAAGTATGTGGAACCGCTTTTGAAATTAGGACTAAAGGGTATGATAGGTAAAGGGTACAGAAGCACGCAGGTAAAGGAGCTTCTCAAAAAGTACAAAGCGGTTTACTTTGCTGCTGTTGGTGGTGTTGCTGTTCTGCTGGCAAAAAGCATAAAGTCCTCTGAGGTAATAGCGTACGAGGACTTAGGCACAGAAGCCATAAGAAGGCTCTATGTGGAGGACTTTCCTGTGATCGTTGCTAACGACATATATGGTGGCGATGTGTTTGAAGAAGGAAGGAGAAAGTTCGCTCGCATAGAGATCTAAGAATGCTCAGCAACAAGGTCATAATCCTTAGCTTGCGTTATCTTAACCCTTAGCACATCTCCTGGCTTTAGTTCTTTTTCTGACTCTATATAAGTAATGCCATCAACTTCGGGAGCCTGTGCGTAAATTCTTCCCACCGGCACTATGCCTAACTCTTCATCAAAGCCATCTACTAAAAGGTCAGAGGTTTTTCCTACCATAAGTAGGTTCTTTTTGTAAGTTATCTCTTTTTGCACTTTTAATAGCTCCCCTTTTCTTGCTTCCTTTTCTTCCTTGGGTATAGGGTCCCCTAAAGGGTATGCGTGGGTGTTTTCCTCTTGGTAGTAGGTAAATACACCTACCCAATGGAAGTATCCTTCTTGCACAAAGTCCAAAAGCTTTTGAAAGTCTTGTGGAGTTTCGGAAGGATAGCCTACTATGAAGGTAGTTCTCAAAACAGCGTGGGGTAATACTTTCATCACCTTGTCCAAAAAAGTTCTTACAAAACTCTCATCGTAGCCTCTTCTCATACTTTTTAGCACACTGGTGGATATGTGTTGAAGGGGGATGTCCAGGTAAGGAATCACCTTCTCCGCATCTGCCATGTAATAGAGAAGTTCATCTCCTACCTCCGTAGGGTAAAGATAGAGCAATCTTATCCACTTTATACCTTGCACTTTTTCAAGCTCTTGCAAAAGATTTATAAGATGAGCTCTACCGTATATGTCCCTACCGTAGTAAGCAGTATCCTGAGAAACTACGCATATCTCCTTTACGCCTTGGTCTGCTAAATATTTGGCTTCTTCAACTATCTCTTCTATAGGTCTTGATCTGTGTCTTCCCCTTATGGTGGGTATAGCACAAAAAGAGCAAAGCCTATTGCATCCTTCTGATATTTTAAGGTAGGCATAAGATCTTGGAGTGGTAAGGACTCTTTTGATATCTTCTTTTGGCTCAAGCCTTAGAAACTCTAATATAGCATCCCAGCTTTCCGTCCCAAAATAAGCAATAGCCTCTGGTATCTCCTTTTCCAGCTCCTCTCTGTACCTCTGAACTAAGCAACCCATTACTATAACCTTCTTACTTTCTGCAAATTCCAGTATGGTATCTATGGACTCTGCTTTTGCTGGCTCTATAAAACCACATGTGTTTATGATTATTACATCCGCCTTTTTGGGATCACTTACGATAGCAACACCGCTTGATTTGAGCTTACCCAGTAAAACTTCCGTATCTACGAGGTTTTTGGCACATCCTAAGCTTATTACACCTACTTTCACGGTTCTACATCCAGTTCGCTGTCTACTTTAAATATGTTGGCGTTGTGAAACTGCTGATACATGGCATCTGATTTATAAGGAGTATCTTGCAAGGTAGCTTTTATCTCATCTATAAACTTGCCTTCTTCCTTCATCTTCTTTATGTTTTGCCTAAGATATGTGATGTAGCCCAAAGTATAGTCTATAGCGCTTTTGTCCATAGGGTCGTTATGTCCCCCCAGAAGGACCTTTATGTCCATGTTTTTCATCTTTTTCAGAGCTTCCTCCCATCCTTTGGAGCTTGCGTTCCTATCTGCCATAAAAGGTACGCGCTTTTGATAAACCAAATCACCTGCAAAGAGAACTTTCTTTTTTGGCATGTATATAACTAGGTCGCTGTTGGTGTGTGCTGGCGTCATGGCTATAATTTCAAATTCCTCCTTGCCCACCTTTAGCTTTTTGTAGTTATCCACCACTATGTCTGGTTCTACCAGCTGGACGCTTTTGTACAGACCCCTAAAGTTTTTATTTGCCTCTTCAAGTATAGACTTTGCTATCCCACTTTTGTAAAGCTCGTAAAGTCCTCTGTGTGCTACCATCTTAGCACCTGCATCTTTGAAGGTTTTAGCTCCGTACCAATGATCCGGGTGGTAGTGGGTTATGATGGCAAACTTCACAGGTGCTCTTTTTACGCGCTGTAATTGATCAAGGAATTTTTTTGAAAGCTCAGGTGTGGAAAGTGTATCTATAACCACCCATCCCTCCTCTGTCAAAACCCCATAAGCGTTGGACATAAAACCTGCATTTTCCAAAGATGGCAGTTCATCCACACCCCTGACCATGTAGATGTTATCTTCCACCTTTTTGAGGTTCATCTCCTTAGAAAAGCCAAAGACAAAAATTAAGAGCAAAAACACTAAACCCTTCATAACTTTTATAATATAGCACAAGATCTTGTATAATCTTTTTTCTCATGAGGACAGGTTTTGTTTACGATGATATATACCTCAGACACAATTGGAAAAACCATCCAGAAAACATGGACAGGCTCATAAGTGTAATCCAAGAGCTGGACAGAAATAACTTGTTCAAAAGCTTAAAAAGGATAAAACCCAGAAGAGCAAGCGTGCAAGAGGTGGCTCTAAATCACGACCTTGGTTACATACAGGAGGTACATGACTTTTGTCAAGCTGGTGGGGGCTATCTGGACCCTGACACTTATGTAGTTGCGGATTCTTACGAGACTGCTCTCTATGCGGTGGGAGGAGTTCTTGAAAGTATAGATAAACTCATTGCGGGTGAGGTAGATACAGTGTTTTGTGCTATAAGACCTCCTGGTCATCATGCAGAGCGTGCAAAGGCTATGGGCTTTTGTATTTTTAACAACATAGCTGTAGGAGGATGGTACCTTGTCCAAAAGGGATTCAAGAGAGTGTTCATCATAGATTTTGATGCCCATCACGGAAATGGTACACAAAAGAGCTTTTATGAAGAGGATAGAGTTTTTTACTTTTCCACTCACGAGTATCCCTTTTATCCTGGTACGGGTTCAGACAAGGAGAAGGGTGCGGGTAAAGGTTTGGGATACACTTACAATGTGCCCCTTAATGCTGGTGCCGGCGATGAGGAGTACAAAGAGATATACGGAAAACTCCTGCCTGAGCTTGTCAGACAGTTTAACCCCGAGTTTGTGCTCGTATCAGCTGGTTATGACATACACAAAGATGACCCTCTGACCTATCTGAATGTTAGCACAGAAGGCGTGAGGAGCATAGTCAAAAGTATTCTCAATGTGTGCAAAGAGTTGAGCGTCCCATCTTTGTTTGCTCTTGAAGGAGGATACCATCTTAAGGCTCTTGCAGAGTGTGTTAGAATAACATTGGAGACCATGTTGGAGGTTTGACTTGAGTGTGTTAAGCAAACTATGGCAAGCTTTTTCTTTCCTTTTAGTGGTTTATGGTTTTTATCTTCTGTTTCTTTTCTTGCTTGACACATTCCTTAGGATAAACAAGGTTATAGCCTTGCCCGCATCTGTGTTCATTACTTTGTTGTTCGTTGCCTTTGTTATTGTATTCTGGATAAAGAAGAAGCGATTACCGTTATAAAACAGTATTCAGATGTTTGAGTTGTCTGTTTGTTTTGACAAAGCTTCTCAAGAGATGCAGGTAAATAGGAAACTTCTTGTAGTAATAGCTTATGTGGAGAGCGGGTTAAGGTATAACGCACTAAATAGGAATTCTAACGGAACTTACGATATAGGTATAATGCAGGTAAACTCATCTAATATACCTAAGCTTAAAAGATTAGGCATTATAGAAAAAGAAGAAGACCTTTGGGATGTTTGTAAAAACATAAGAGCGGGAGCTTACATACTTAAGGAATGTATAGCTAACCATGGCTTTAACTGGAAGGCGGTTGATTGCTACAACAAAGGTAAAAAGGCAAGGGATATAAGCACCTATGTATGGAAAGTGTACAAAGTACTAAGTGCCAACAGGTGATCACCTCTCCCTTTTTACACTAGAGATTATGAGAGGAAAGAGGATTTCTACAGCATCTTTCCCGGCTATCCTGTGAAGATCCTCTAAGGCTTGGTCTGTTTCTACCTTTGCCTTCTCATAGGTGTTTTCAACTCCACCTAACTCTATCACCTTCTGCCTGAGCCATACAGTGTTGCGGTTCTTCAAAAAGCTTTCCACATCTCTTCTATCAAGTTTGTCTAACACGCTTATAAGAGGATATGTACACTTGCCTTCCTTCAAGTCATTACCTACAGGTTTGCCCAGCTTTTCCTGAGAACCCACATAGTCTAAAGCATCGTCAACAAGTTGAAAAGCTCTACCTACCCTGATACCTATGCGGTAAAACTCTTCATAATCTTCCCTTCCTGCCATGAGAGCTCCTACCGCCATGCTAGCCCCAAAGAGCACACCCGTTTTTTTGTCTATTATGTCAAAGTAAGTTTTTTCATCTATAACATTTTCTATGCTTTTGAGTTCAAGCACCTGTCCCTGAGCCATGTCCATAACAGCCTTGCTCAATATCTGTATGCTTTTCATATCACCATACACGGAATATAACCAAAGAGCCTTAGCATACATGTAATCACCAGTCAGAACGCACATCTCGTTTCCAAAAACTAAGTTAGCTGAAGGTTTACCTCTTCT
This sequence comes from Hydrogenobacter sp., assembly GCA_028276405.1. Lineage (GTDB taxonomy): Bacteria > Aquificota > Aquificia > Aquificales > Aquificaceae > Hydrogenobacter. Next base: position 55,041 of record JAPYWJ010000002.1, on the reverse strand, counting down.
TGTGTCCGCACCATCGACTACATCGTCATGAAGCAAGGATGCTACATGTATGTATTCTATACCTACAGCTAAAGGATGCACTTTGCTCTCATCTCCACCCAGAGCCATACAGGTAAGTAAAGTAAGGATAGGCCTTATCCTCTTACCACCAGAGGATACTATATAGTTGCCTACCTCCAAAACCTCTCTCACTTCTGGGTCAAGATATCTTATGAGCTCACCTTCTATCACTTTTAACAGCCGCTCCATCTTCCGACATATAAGTATAACTAAATTCCTGATGCCGCTTAAAATTATATTATGATAAGGTTAGAAGATATTCAGACTGTGCCAGAAAAAACTGGTGTTTACCTATTCAAAAAAGGGAACAAGGTTCTTTATGTGGGAAAAGCCAAAAACTTAAAAGAAAGACTCTTACAGCACTACAGACAGAGTGAAAAAGAGCCAAAGGAAAGAGCCATCATGCTAGAATCTGAACATGTGGAGTGGATCATAACAAGGAACGAGTTTGAGGCTCTAACTTTAGAAGTGGACCTTATACAGCTTCATAAACCCAAATACAATATACTTTACAAATACGGCGGGGGCTATCCTCTTTTACTCTTAACAGGAGATAAATACCCCACACTGAAATTGGTTAGAGGGCAATCTCAAGGAAGGGTATTTGGACCTTTCTTCAGCGTTGGTAAAGCCAAAAAAGTAAAAAGGTTGGTTCACAAACTCTTTAAACTAAGAACTTGTGATCCCATGCCTATAAGAAAAGAGCCATGCATGGATTATCACTTGGGGCTTTGCTGTGCACCTTGTTGTGGCTATGTTAGCCACGATGAGTACATGCTCAATGTGAAGTCCGCCACGAGCTTGCTTTCAGGAGATGTATCCTTTGTGCTTCCTGAACTTTACCTTGCCATAGAGCGCTACTCTAAGGAGCTTAAGTTTGAAAAGTGTGCCCAGATAAGAGATCAGGTACTGGCTCTTGAGAACCTTTCAAAAGGGCAAAGGGTTTCTAATATTCCCATTCCTAACGCAGACATTTTCTATTCCATGGGCAAACTCTTGGGTGTGTTTTTAGTAAGGTCTTCCAAGCTTGTGGACAAACAGATCATATTGCTTGACAAAGAAGAACAGAAGGAAGAGGTTTTACTTGGCTTTTATTACTCTAACCCCATACCCCATCAGGTGATTACCAACTTTGAGCTCTTACCGGAAGTTAAAGAGTGGCTCCAGATGAGAGGAAGGGTGAAACTAGACAAACTTACCGATAAAGCTCTTGAAGATATCATCAGGGAGAACATGGGCAATCACATAGACCTTAACCTTCTTGAAAAGGAGTTCAGAGAAAAGCTCCGTATGGAACTTCCTTCCATCATAGAAGGTTTTGATGTATCTCACTTTTACGGTGAGTATCCTGTAGCATCTTGTGTGGTCTGGGAAAAAGGATACATGAATAAAAGAAGGTACAGAAGGTACAAAATCAGAAGCGTGAATAAGATAGATGATTACGCATCTATTAGAGAAGTTTTAGAAAGAAGAGCAAAAAGATTGAAAGCTGGAGAAGAGATAATGCCTGATGCGTGGTTAATAGACGGTGGTTATGGGCAGATGAATGTAGCTCTGGAAGTAAAAAGAAAGTATCAGATGGATATAAAAGTTTTTGCTTTGGCAAAACAGGAAGAAATGCTTTTGTGTGAAGACGGAAAGGAACTGTGTCTAAAAGACCATCCTATTCTGTACAGAGTGTTTGGTTATATAAGGGACGAAGCGCACAATTTTGCCCTTTCTTATAGCAGAAAGCTTAAACTCAAAGAAGACACTCACCATGTGCTTGACTACATAAAAGGTATAGGTGAGGTCAAAAAGAGGATAATATACAGAAACTTTGAAAACCTCTACGAGCTTCTAAAAGCGGACGAAGATGTGTTAAAAAGACTGGGCATAAACCCAGCCATAAAGCAGGAGGTAAAAAAGTACCTTGAGGGTGATCAGTGAAGTGAACTTTTTCAGCTACCTTTTTTCTTCTTTGGTCGCGGGTTATGTGATGATGGCTGTGGATATTATGATGGACGGCTTTCTGGGGCTTTTTGGTACTTACAGAGAGTATCTGAACATAATAAAACAGTTTGGTATGTTCAACGGTTTTGAGGATGTGATCATGGTTTTGGGACACATGGCAAACTCGGTAGTTCTTGCCCTTTTCTTTGTACATCCTGCTGTTTACCGCAGACTGCCCTTTAAATGGGGTGTGGCAAAGGGTATTGTCTTTGGAGCTTTTTGGCATGTGTGTGTTGTACTTTTTCTTCTTATAACTTCCTTAGGTGGTGCTAAGTTTTCTACGGCTATGATGTCTGCTTCCTTTTCCAGCCAAGTTTCTTTGTTTTTTCTCCACATGGTATGGGGAGGGACATTGGGTTTTCTTTACTCGCAAAAAGACTAAAGCTCAAGAAGTCTATCCAAATAAACAGCACCACCTACTGCTGGTATGTCCCTTCCAAAAAGACTGTAAAGTTTGTCGTATCTTCCACCTCCTGCCAAGGGATAACCAAGCCTTGGGTGAAAAACTTCGAAAACTATCCCCGTATAATAAGGTTGTAACCTAATCTCTGACAGGTCAAAAACCACAGGAATGTTTTCTAAGTACTCGGATATCTCGAGCAGTTCTCCGCACTCCCGAGAAAACTCACTGTGCTTACTTGCAAACTCTTGAATTACCTCTTTACCACCTTGCATGTAGAGGAGTTCCGTAAGTTCTGTATAACTCTGTAACTCTGAGAAGTTCTTTTCAAACATGGCTTTTATTATCCTGTGTTTATCTGGATACTTCTCCAACATACGGTTTACTATACCCATATGACCTACATTCACGACAAAATCTATTACAGAACATATCCTTAGGTATTCGCAGAGCTTTCTTATTACCTCCGCATCGCTGTACACTTCTTTAACACCCAAGTGTTCTATACCCATCTGAAACCTTTCTGAATCACCCACGAGTGAGAACACATTTCCCCAGTAAAAAACTTTTAACGGTAGTTCCAAGTGTCTCAGGCTTGAGAGGAATCTTGCAAGGCTCACAGTCCAGTCTGCTCTAAGGCTCAAAAAGCCGCCATCTTGGCATGTCCCTATAAAAAAAGGTCTGTAGTGCTGGGTGATAATCTTATGCTCATGCCTTTCTATGGTAGGAAGCATAAGAAACTTGTAGTCTTCAAACACTAGGCACGCATTTAAAAAGGACTGCTTTAGCCTCTCAGAGTCATCAAAGGAAAAGAACCTTTCTTCAACGGGCATAATCCCTCCACTTTTGGACCAGTTCCTTATCAATATCTACAAGCAATACTTTTTCAAGGTTTACAGCTTTAAAGCTTTTTATCTCTTCTATCATAGCCTTTGCTGCAATGTCTTTGGGAAGTTTTCCCACACCGGTTCCCATTCCTGGCATAGCTATGCTTTTAAAACCCATCTTATCAGCAAGTTCAAGGCTTGCTCTTACTGCCTTTCTTACTTTTTCCTCTGTGGTTTCCATGGCTGGCTCTTCCATAGTGGGTGCGTGTATAACTCCTTTAAAAGGAAGACTACCTGCGGTTGTGATGATGGCAGAACCTATGGGAATAGGAGCCTTAATAACCGCTTCCTCTTCAATAATACTTCCCCCCACTCTTTTTATAACACCCGCTACTCCACCACCCATGTACCCTAAGGAGTTAGCTGGGTTTACTATGAGGTCTGCCTCTACTTGTAGCAAGCTACCTTCTATTATAACTATCTCCATGCCCAAAGCGTCCCCGGGAGGAGTCGAACCTCCGACCTCGAGATTAGGAATCTCGCGCTCTATCCTCCTGAGCTACGGGGACTAATACTTAATATATCACATCTCATCAGAGAAAATTATCTTTGGAACTTGAGCTTTTATTATCCCCCTTTCTGTACCCCACTGAAGCATTAGTCTAACCGCTTGCCTGCCATCCTCTCCGTAATCTATGGTCCTTTGGTTTACATACATGCTTACAAACTTCTCTGTTTTCTCTTGGCTATCCTTTATGTCCCTTGCGTAATTTCTTGCGTACTCTAAGGCTCTTTCTTGGTTAGAAAGGGCGTATTCCACGCTTCTTTTCATCACCCTTTCCACCTTCTTTATAGTGTCTACACCCAGGTCCTTTCTTACCACGTTGCATCCAAGAGGCAAAGGTAGACCAGTCTTTTCTTTCCACCATTGACCTAAATCTATAAACTTCAAAAGTCCTCTATCTTCATAACTTATCTGTCCTTCGTGTATTACAAGCCCTGCATCTGTTAGCTGTTTTTCTACAGCATCCATGATCTGATCAAAAGGCAGAACCTCCTCGTAAAAGTCAGGTTCGTACAGCTTGAGGATTAGGTAAGCGGTAGTGAGTCTGCCTGGCACAGCCACCTTTTTACCTCTGAGCGTGTCTAAGGGCTTTTTGGACACCACTATGGGTCCGTATCCGTCTCCTACACTTCCACCACTTGGTAGGACAAGGTATTTGCCCGCAACATAAGGGTATGCGTGAAAGGAGATGGCAGATATCTCGTAAGTTCCCTCAAAAGCGCATCTGTTTAAGGTTTCTATGTCTGCAAGCACATGTTCAAAGGACAATCCTTCCGTGTCTATAAGTCCAAACACCATAGGGTAAAACATAAAAGCGTCGTCCGAGTCTGGGCTATGAGCTATCCTGAGTTTCATCCGAATAAATTATACATAAAATGCTATAATTGAGAAGCATGTTATGGAGGGATTTTTTCAGAAAAAAGTGTTATGCTGTGGATGAAGGTAGGTTTCCCAGAAAGCTTGGCCTATTTGACTTAACTTTCTTAGGTATAGGTGCTATAATAGGCGCTGGTATATTTGTGATAACTGGACAGGCAGCTGCTCTTTATGCTGGTCCGGGTATAGTGCTTTCCTTTCTTTTGGGTGCTGTAGCTATAGGTATTAGCGCGTTAGTTTATGCAGAACTTAGCTCAGCTTACCCCATATCTGGAAGTGCTTACAGTTATACATACGCAACAATAGGTGAGATAGTTGCATGGCTTGTAGGTTGGAACTTGCTGGTGGAGTACGGAGTTGCTACAGCCGCGGTTGCCACGGGATGGTCTGGCTACCTTCGTACTTTCCTTGAGCAGAACTTTGGCTTTACTCTGCCCGTATTTCTTACGGGTGCCTATGATCCTGCAAAAGGTACCGTTGTAGATATTTTTGCATTACTCGGTGTAGTAGCGGTATTTTTTCTTCTAACCATAGGCATTAAAGAAAGCGCTACGGTGAATAGCCTGATAGTAGTCTTGAAGATAGCAACTCTTCTTACTTTTCTCTTTTTTGGTATAAAGTATGTGGACTTTAAGCATCTTGAGAACTTTCTTCCCTACGGATGGACAGGCGTTTGGCATGCGGCCTCTCTTATCATATTTGCCTATCTTGGTTTTGATGCTGTATCCACTGTTGCAGAAGAAACAAAAAACCCCACAAGAAATGTCCCTCTAGGTCTTATTTTGTCTTTAGGTGTGAGCACTCTGCTTTATATGTCTGTTAGCTTCGTTCTAGTAGGTATGGTCAATTACAGAGAGCTCAACGTACCAGACGCCTTAGCTTATGCCATGCTCAAGGTGGGAAACAAAGGTTTAGCTAACCTGATAGCTACGGGGGCGGTTATAACAATAACAAGCGTGATGCTCGTTATGGGGCTTGGTTTTACTCGTATAATCTATGCTCTATCCAGAGATGGGCTACTTCCCCAAAAGCTTTCTGCTGTCCACAGTAAGTTTAAGACCCCTTATGTATCCACATTAACAGGTGGCATCATACTGTCGTTGCTTGCTGGCTTTGTACCTCTTAAAGTGCTGGCAGAACTCGTTAATATAGGTACTTTATTTGCGTACTTTATGGTGGGCGTAGGCGTTATACTTCTTAGAAGAAGCGGTGATGTCGTACCCACTTTTAGAATACCCTATGCAAAACTATTACTTCCTATAAACCTTTTCCTTCTGATTTTTATCATGGGGGGTCTTCCTAAGGAAACTTGGATAAGGTTTTTCCTGTGGAACGCCCTTGGGATATTCCTCTACCTTGTATACGGCTACAGAAACAGCAGAGTTCAAGAGAGGTCTTACAAACCATGAAAAAACTCTTTGTTCTGCTTTTGTTGATGGCTTCTTTTTCGTGCCTATCCCAGGAAAGGGTAGTTATAACACAGAATTCTAAGAACATCCCTTGTAAAGTAAGCAAGGTTGTTGACGGTGATACCTTCCACTGCGTAGCTAACGGAGAGGAAATAAAGGTCAGGCTTATAGGTGTAGATACGCCAGAAAGCCGCAACAACCCAAAGGCACGCAGAGATGCAGAAAAAACCGGCATGCCAATAGAAGACATTATCAAGATGGGTAAGACAGCCTATAAGTTTACGAAAAGCCTAATACCAGAGGGTACCACTGTATACTTAGAGACAGATGTGCAGCTTACGGACAAATACGGCAGAATATTAGCCTATGTTTGGTTACCTGATGGACGCATGCTAAACGAAGTTCTTGTAAGGGAGGGTTATGCTCAGGTGTACACTATACCGCCAAATGTTAAATACCAAGAGGTTTTATTGTCCGCCCAAAGAAAGGCAAGAGAAGAGAGAAAGGGCTTTTGGAGTGATGGTTTTTAAATAAGACAGAAAAGTTATTAAGTATCATAAAAGTCACTTCTTGACAAGGTTATAAATAAGGATAAGATAATGAGGTAGGAGGTGTAGGGTATGGCAAGGCTTGTAAAGCACACAGAGAAAGGTCCTTACAAGCTTGAAGTGGGAGGTGAGACATACTTTATATGTCAGTGTGGGCTTTCTAAGAACAAGCCTTTTTGCGACGGTTCTCATAAAAGGGCAAAGGACGAAGAAGAGGGAAAGCTTTACATATACGATGAAAAAGGTAGAACTGAAATATGAAAGTCTATCCTGCGGTTGAAGTGATAGATGGTGCAGGCGTTCGGCTAAGAAGATACATAGGAAGTTCTTACCTTAGAGAGCTTGATCCTTTCCTTCTGCTGGACGAGTTTAAAAGCTCAAACCCTGAAGACTACCTGAAGGGTTTTCCAGAACACCCTCACAGAGGTTTCCAGACACTTACTTACATGATAAAGGGGCGCTTCCAACACATAGATAGCACTGGTGCCGAGGGTATATTAGAAGATGGTTGGCTCCAGTGGATGAACGCAGGAAGAGGAGTGCTCCATTCTGAAATGCCCTTAGTAAGTGATGGGTTCTTGTGGGGGTTCCAACTTTGGCTTAACAACCCTAAAGATAAAAAGATGTCAGAACCTTTTTATTACAATTTTCCTGCACAGCTCATTGAAGACACCGCACTGTGTCAGGTGTGGGATCTTGCAAGGGGACATATCAAAGAAAATAGTTTTTATCCCGTTGTGTATTTACATGTAAAGCTCAAAAAGGGAGGCAAGTTTTCTCTTTTGCCAAAAGAGGGAAGCAACACATTCGTAGCCCTATCTGAAGGTATTGTATCGTCAGGTTCATTGAAAGTTGAAGCACCAGCCCTTATTGTATGGAATGAGGATGAGATTGAAATCACAGCCATTCACGATGCAGTTTTTATTGTGGGAAGCGCAAAACCCCTAAAAGAACCCTTAGCCCGCTTTGGTCCTTTTGTAATGAACACATGGGAAGAGATTGAGCAAACATTAAGGGAATACAGAGAGGGGAGGTTTGCGTGATGGTTTTCAAGTTTCCTTCAGAAAACTGGCAGGCTCTTTTAAACCCCGAAAGAGAGAAGTGGCAAAGCACAGAAGTTTTCTTAGAAAGGGTAAAGCCGTTCCCGGAAGAAGTGTGGGTGGATTTAGGATGCGGACCCGGCTACTTTACTATACCATTAGCCTCTAAATGTAAAAAAGTGTACGCGGTAGATTCAGAGGACAAAATGCTTGAAATATGCCAGCAAAGGGTAAAACAGTTAGGATTAGAAACAAAAGTGGAATTCATCAAATGTAGCGAAGAGGAAATACCCCTTGCTGATGGTGTGGCAGATAGAGTGCTTATGGCAAATCTTTTGCATGAGCTTCTTTATCCTTCAAAGTTTCTATCGGAAGTTAAAAGAATTTCCAAATCAAATGCCAAGATTATTGTTATAGATTGGCACCCCATACCATCTCCAGCAGGACCGCCTATAGAAGAGAGAATACCAGAGGATAGAGCTGTAGAACTTTTAGAAAGTAACGGTTTCCTTTTAACGGAAAGGTTAAATGTATTCCCCTACCATTACTTTTTAGTATTAACTAAGGAGGTGCCATCATGAAGCAGGGTCTACCAAAAGAAAGTCTTTTATCCTATGTGGAAAAACTTAAGATCATCGAGCAAGATATGCAAAAGCTTATAAAAGATATCGAGGATACTGTTCCGTACGCTCCCGTTGAAGGGTGCGAAATATTTATGAAGAAACTATACGACTCTATAAGTGAACATTTGGAAGCGATTAATGAAGCTGTAGAACATTGGGAATGGATAGCAAATAAGGAGGGTTAAACCATGTGGAAAGGTGCTAACCTTTGGAACTTTATATTTGCAAGCCAGATGGGTGGCTATGCCATGGTGCTTTTGGATGGAGTTTATGCCAAATGGTTTGGGCTGTTTGGACTCTTCCCCGGTTTAAAAGACCCTGCTTGGTTTATTCACCATCAGTTAGATGCCACCCTTTTTGCTATACCCTTAGCGCTTCTTTGGAACAAGATACCCGGACCGGGGATTGTAAAGGGACTCATATACGGCGTTCTCTGGCACATACTGGTCATAGTGATCTCCCTAATAGGAGCTTTTGGAGGGGCTGAATGGTTTCAAAGACCTATGACTATGAACGCTCAGATATCTACCTTTATACTTCACCTCGTGTGGGGAGGTTTAACGGGACTCCTTTATAGCCCAGAAGAAAGATAAACACAAACTTAACTTGCCACAGGCTTTAAAAAAGCTTAATATTTAAAGTTATGTTAGATTACATAAAGGAAACCGACAGGCTTGAGAGTATCTTTCTTGAGGTGCTTGACGACACATCTAAAAGGGAGCTTATCCTTTACCTTCTTTGTTATGTACAGCTTATAAGAAAGGTGGGCAATGTTAACATCCCGTTAGAGCAATTTCTAAGGTGTGCCAGCAGGAACTTTATCAACATGAGAAACTCTTGGAAAGACATACTGGCAGAGATGAATATCTTTTTCATCAGCGACCTGCATGGCAACACTTATACTGGCAAAGACATATACCGTATAGACGAAAGGGGATTTCACTTCATAAGCGTACATCACAAGTACTGCAAAGACATAAGCTCCTTTAGCTCAAAGGTTGTCAAATATTGGGGGGTAATAAACAGGGTGCATCATTACGGTAGAAGTATGACACCTTACGATGCCGTATATGTATCTGCCATTATGTTTAACGAAGGACTCTACGAAGAGCTTTTAAGTTACTGTGAGTTTCAGAAAGAAAGATTCAGAAAGGAAGCTAACTTTTTTGATGCGTTATCATCCTTGTCCTTAGCCTATAAGAAAAAGGAAAGTACAATACAACACATAAGCGACTGCCTTAGAAAAATAACTCCTTTTGGTGATGTCTATTACAGTATAAACCTTGAAAAGCTCAGAAGGGATCTTTCAAAACTTCTTAAAAAACTTCAAAAGGGCAAATCTTTAGAAAGTATTAAGATAGAGTTTGTAAACGGGGAAGGAAATAAAGAATCTAAGTGGAAAAGGCTTATAAAGGGTATTAAAAACATCTTCAGAAGGATAAAAGGAGGTAAAAGATGGACTTTAACGACCTCAGAAACAGCCTGCTACTATTCCATAGAGGACTGCTCGAAAAAGCGGAAAAACTTCCTGATGGAAAGCTAAAAGAGGCATACCTGCGTGCCGCAAGACATCTCAAGTATGTAGCTTCTTCTCTTTATCAGTTTGACCTTACTATGAAGGAGATAAAGGAACTTGAAAGAGAGAAAAACGAAAACCACTGATGTTTAAAGACTTTTCTGATCCCATATATGGCTTTGTGAGGGTGGAGGATCACGAGCTTAAAGTGATAGATGCAGTGTACTTTCAGAGACTAAGGTACATAAAACAGCTCGGTGTGGCTTATCTTGTCTTTCCGTCTGCACATCACACGCGATTTGAACATTCTATAGGAGTTATGGAACTTGCCACACGCATATACAACAGTTTGGGACTAAAAGACAAAAGGCTTTTGGAGATAGTTAGATTGGCTGGACTCTTGCACGATATAGGACACCCCCCATTTTCACACACTACAGAAGTACTTTTAGGAGATAAAAGCCACGAAGATGTGGGCTACAAAGCCATAACAGAGGGCCATGTAGGAGAAATATTAAGAAAAGAAGGTTTTTCTTACGATGAGGTGGAGCTTATAGCAAGGCTTGCCTTCAAAAGGTGCAGAGATGATCAAGAAAGACTTCTTTCTGACATAATAACGGGTGAGTTTGGAGCAGACAGGATGGACTACCTGAGAAGAGATGCTTACTTTTGTGGGACATATTACGGATTTTTTGATTACGAAAGGCTACTAAACCACATTGACCTAATAGAAGGTAAAAAAACGGTAAATGTAAGTGCTCTAAGGACCTTGGAGAGTTTTGTCTTAGGGCGTTATTTTATGTATGCCCAGGTTTATTTTCACAAGGTAGTTAGGATACTCAACATACACCTTCTTGAGATGATAGAACGGTTTTTCAGAAAGGATCAATTTTTAAACATAGATGCGCTTATGACTATGACAGACGGGGAACTCCTTGCTGTGGCTTTAAAACAACCAGATAACATATACATAAAAAGGCTTATAGGTAGGGAACACTTCAGGGAAGTTTTCAGCACTAGCTCAAAGGAAGAGTTTGAAAGTATAAAAGAAGAGCTCACTTCCCTTTATGACCCTGAGCTACTGAGGTTTGATACGGTCTGCAAAAAGGTCCTTGATGGTGACATACTTCTCTCTAAAAACTACAGCATCCTATCTTTAAGAGAGGTATCTCATGTGCTTGCCAACCTAAAAGACATTCAAATCTACAGGGTCTATGCGGAAAAGACTATAAAAGACGAGATAAAAAAGTCATTAGCTAAAAAGGGATACCATGGCAAGCCTTAGGTATATAACACTTTCTTTGGTACACTTGTGTGCTTTGATAGGTGTTTTATCACTTTACGGTATTGCTCAGGATCTTTTCTTTGCTATTTTCCTTCTTTTGTATGCTGTAGGCATGTATGCAGATGTTAAAAAACACTACCCCATAAAAAGATGGATCCTTAACACTTTTGCGCTGATCCTGTCTGGATACTTCCTATCCTTTATAAGTTGGGATGACCTTATTAAACCCTTTGCCAACACTGTATTATTACTGCTTGCTATAAAGAGTCTTGAAGAAAAAAAACCTAGAGACATGTATCAGATATTGCTTCTTAGTCTTTTCTCCGTGTCCATATCCACTGTTTATAATCTGAGCATAAGTTTTGCTCTTTTGCTTTTGCTTGAAATAGCCCTCGGTGTTTCTTCTTTAGTTTTCATAAACCTCTACAAGAGTGTGGGTGATAGGGTGGTTAGTAAAAACATAGTCAAAAGCTATGCTCTGGTATCTGTGTTTTTTTTCCTTGTGGTAAGCTTTCTCACGGTACCCTTCTTCTTTTTGCTTCCGAGAACTCAGACACCCCTTTTTGATGTATTTGGAAAAGCAAACTCTGGATTAAAGACTGGCATAGCGGACAGTGTGGTTTTAGGTAAGGTGGGACAGATACAGCAAGATAACACTGTAGCCTTCAGAGTGTATGGTCTTTCTAAGGGACTTAAGAATATGTATTGGAGAGTTTCCGTCTTTGACACCTATGTGGGAAACGAATGGATAAGCACAAAAAAGCAAGAGATCCCTGTTTTATCTTATAAAGGTAAGCTTACTTATTACACGGTTATGCTTGAACCTACTTTTGAGAAATATCTGCCCGCTCTTGATTATCCTGTGAATGTACAAAACTTGGAGGGTCTTGCGGGGAAAGTCTCTATGCTCTCGGGAGGAGTTTTTGGGTTTTCAAAAGAGATAACCAGACCTATAAGGTACACTGCTGTATCTTCTGACACGCCACCCCTGTACGAAGACCCGCAGGATTATACACAAGTACCCAAAGGTGTGTCTAAAAGCATTGTAGAACTTGCTCATGAGCTCTCTAAGGGAGCAAAGGACCAAGAAGACATGCTCAAAAACTTAGAAAGATTCTTTTCAAAGGGCTTTAAATACTCTCTTGAACTTGGCAGGTACAGTGGAGATCCTCTTGAATACTTTCTCTTTGTTTCAAAAAAAGGGAACTGTGAGTATTACGCCAGCGCTACCGCCATACTCCTTAGGCTTATGGGCATTCCTGCAAGGGTAGTAGGTGGGTTTAAGGGGGGTGTATGGAACGATTACGGGAACTATTATGTGATCACTAACTCAATGGCTCATGTATGGGTTGAGGCTTATTTAAAGGGTCGCTGGGTAAGAGTAGACACTACACCACCTTACACCTCACCTAATCTAGAGGAAATATCTAAGCTTTCACTTATGAGGGATGCGGTGCTGAGTTTTTGGTACTCAAATGTGGTGGGTTTTTCTTCAGAAAAGCAGTTTTCCCTCTTTGAAAAGATACAAAGAGGAATGAGGTTTGGCATAAAAACGCACAGCTTGAGAAAACCTATTCTGGGAATTTTTGAGTTTCTTTTAATATCCTCTGTGGTATACCTACTTATAAAGTTCTATAAAAGTAGCAGAAAGACGCCGGAGAACCTCTACAGAAATATGCTCAAACTCTTAAAAATGCCAAGCACTGTGCTACCAGAAGAGTTGCTTAAAAACCTCAAAGGCTCAGAAGTATTTCCTTACGCTGAGTACATAGTAAGGCTTTATCAAAGGCACAGGTTCTCTCCTTACAAGGTATACAGAGACGAAGTGCTCACAGGATACGAATCTATAAAGACCATGAAAAAACTCCTTAAAGATAACGACCGTCGCTCCTGACTGTTATTACTGTATGCACATTACCTCTTGGGTTGAAATCGCCTATAACCTCAAGGAAGCGCGGCTTTAGTGTCTCATAAAGCGCTGCGTATATCTCGTTGGTAGCTTGTTCGTGAGATATGTATCTATTTCTGAACTTGTTAAGCCAAAGCTTTAGAGATCTTAGCTCTATTATATACCTGTCTGGAATGTAGCGTATCTTTATTGTAGCGTAATCGGGATATCCAGAGCGAGGACAAAGACAGGAAAACTCAGGAAAAGTGATCTCTATGAGATAATCCCTTTCAGGGCTTGGGTTTTCCCAAGGTTCCAAATGGGCAGACTCTATTGCGAGCTCTCCGTACTTCTTCTCCATAATGTATAATTTACAACAAAATGCGGTATTTTTTTGACTTGGTTTATGTATTGACCCAGAAGGAAATAAAGGTAAGGTACAAAAACAGTGTTTTTGGGTATTTCTGGTCCATTATGCATCCTTTAGCTTTCGCTTTGATGTTCTACATGGCCTTCAAGGTTTTTATGAAAGTAAAAATAGAAGATTATCCCCTCTTTCTCATAACAGCCCTGTTTCCATGGCAGTGGTTTTCTAACTCAGTAAGCTCCTCTCTCTTTGTACTTATGGATAATGCTTCCCTCATAAAAAAGCTCAACTTTCCAAGAGAGCTCATACCCCTGTCTTGTGTGATAAACCACTCCATGCATTTTCTTTTATCTGTGCCCGTGATACTTATTTTTGTATACATTTACGGCAGAAGTCCAAGTTGGTGGTTACCTTTGGGTTTAGTTTTAGTATTTGTACCCCAATTCCTGCTTAGTTACGGCATATCTCTTGCGGTTTCATCTTTACATCTCTTTTTTCGCGATCTTGACAGGCTTGTGAGCATTTTTCTCACACTTCTTTTTTACATGACTCCCGTGGTTTATGGCGAAGACATGCTTCCGGAAAATTACAAATACATACTTTACCTTAATCCCATGGCTCCTCTGATCATCTGCTGGAGAAGACTGTTTTTGGGACAGTCCTTTGAGCCTAACCTCCTACTTTTTGGATTTTTGTACTCTCTGACCATCTTTCTTGCAGGCTATAGCCTTTTTAGGAAGCTATCTTGGAGGTTTGCAGAGGTTCTCTGATGAGTCAAGCGGCGGTTATCTTTGACAAGGTAAGCAAGTCTTATCCTTTCTATACCCACATAACCGCAGGATTAAAAAAGTTTATCTTTACACTACCTTCTTCTTTAAAGGAGCTAAAAAGCAAGAGCTTTGAAGCCCTTAGAGATGTATCTTTTGAAGTTTACAGGGGTGAGACCTTTGGTATAGTAGGTAAAAACGGCGCAGGCAAAAGCACCATACTTGGCTTAATAGCAGGAGTTCTAAAGCCTACAAAAGGAAGGGTTATAGTAAGAGGTAGGGTAAGTCCTCTTTTAGAGCTTGGTGCTGGATTTCACAAAGAGCTTACAGGTAGGGAAAATATAGTTCTCAATGGGGTTCTTATGGGCATGACAAGAAGAGAGGTTATGAAGAAGATGGACAGCATAATAGAATTTTCCGAGCTTTGGGATTTTATAGACCAGCCTTTGAGGACTTACTCGTCAGGTATGGTTGCAAGGCTTGCCTTTTCAGTAGTGGCACACTTAGACCCAGACATACTCCTAATAGACGAAGTGTTAGCGGTTGGGGATCTGAGCTTTCAAAAGAAGTGTTTAAAAAAGATGGAAGAATTTAAGCAGAGAGGTGTTACCACCATATTCGTGTCTCATTCTGCAGAAGACATAAAGAAGGTATGTGACAGGGTCATGTGGATAGAAAACCACACAGTGCATAAGATAGGAAGACCCCATGAAGTTATGGAAGAGTATGCCTTTACAAAAGCACTACCTGAGCCTAAAATGATGTTATGAGCTTTTCTGAACATCTTCCTTTCTCCATGTGGGAAGGTTTTTTAAGGATAACATTGGCTTTTCTTGCGGGTGCTCTGATAGGCTTGGAGAGAGAAAAGAGAAGACAGCCTGCGGGCTTTAGAACTCATTCAGTTTTAGCTCTTGGTTCTGCTCTTATGAGCCTGCTCTCCATTCACACGGTTTACGCTTATGCTCAAGGGATGTCAGCCGATCCATCCAGAATAGCATCACAGGTAATAACAGGCATAGGCTTTTTGGGTGCAGGCGCTATAATAAGGTTAGGTGTATCCATAAAAGGGCTCACTACTGCTGCCAGTCTTTGGACTACGGCGGGCATAGGACTTTCCATAGGTATGGGTATGTATACTATGTCTCTTTTTGCTCTTTTGTTATTACTTCTTACCCTTTCTACCATGAGCAGGATAGAAAAGGAGTTCATAAGGATGGGTACAAGTTATATAATAGCGTTAACCGTTGAAGGTGTAGAGGACCCTGTAAATTATTTAAGAGGTTTCTTGAGAAACTTTGAGGTGCGTAGAGTATCAAAGCTAAAAGAAGGATTTGAAATAACTCTGCAGAGCGAACTTAACGAAAGAGAGAAAGACACACTCATGGAGATGCTCATAAAAGATAAGTTCGTAAAAAGCGTTGAAATGCTGTAAAATTTTGGTATGAAACAGATTGATTTTATGGGTATCAGGCCGTATGCCTATGTCATTTCCGTAATTCTTGTTTTTGTTAGCTTGTTTTCTCTATATTGGAACGGTTTGAACTTAGGGCTTGATTTTACAGGAGGGACAGTCATAGAAGTGAAATACTCACCAAAGATAGACATAGCTAAGATAAGAAGTAGCCTAATAGATGTTGGTCTGAGTTCTGTACAGGTTCAGGATACCGCTTCTGGGACTCTGCTGGTAAAGCTCAAGGTGGGAGAACCAAAAGAGAAAGCCATTTCTGTTTTGAAAAAACTTGGAAACGCTCAACTCATTAGCATGCAAAGTATAGGTGGGGTGATAAGCGACGAACTAAGAAGGAAAGCCCTATGGTCTCTCTTGGTTGCCATAGGCGGGATACTACTTTACTTAGGCTACAGGTTTGAGCCCATATGGTCTTTTAGTGGTATAGTAGCCCTCGTTCACGATGTGTTAGTGGTTTTAGGTGCGTATTCTCTTACGCAGAAGGAGATAAACCTTGATGTGGTAGCTTCCTTTCTTATAGTGGCGGGTTATTCTGTGTCAGACACGGTGGTGGTATTTGACAGGATAAGGGAAAACCTCAGGATAAGAAAGGCTACAAACCTAAAGCAGGTGATAAACTTGTCTATAAATCAGACTTTGTCAAGAACTCTCATGACATCTTTGACGGTCTTTGTGGTTGCCTTTACTCTGTTCTTACTGGGAGGACCTGCTCTCTCCGACATTATGTTTGCCTTTGTGGTAGGTATAGCCGTTGGTACTTTATCTTCCATATTCGTTGCAAGCGCTCTTATGTTAGATATAAAGGAGAGGATTTTTAATGCAGGCCTTCAGAGAGCGTAGCTTTTGCTATAATGTTTTATGATGAGATATTCTCCTGTAAGGATAGTGCTGTTAGTTTTAGCTTTGTTCGTTGTGGTGGGGGGTTTGGGTGGATTAAAGTGGTGGAAGGACAAAAAACTTTCAGAGCTTTCCTATCAAGAGTACGAGATAAGGCGTGCCATACAATCTGGAAACTACAAGCAGGCAGATGATCTCATAAAAAAAATCCAAAAGGTTAACTCTCCTTACAAGCCCCTCGTGCTTTCCTATGAGCTTTACTTAGAAAAAGAAGAAGGCATCAAGGTGGATGAGGTGCGGACACTTCAGGACATAATAAGCTCACTCAAAGATGAGGATGTTGCGCCCTTATATAAAGAGAGACTGGCTTACGCTTATTACCTTGCTGGGAACAACCAAAAAGCTCTTGAACTGCTAAAGGGCATAAGTAGAAACAGCTTTAATTACTACTCTGCACAGATCCTTATGGGTTTGGTTTTAGAAAAGATGGGAAGGAAGGATCAAGCAAAAGAGGTCTACTCACAAGTGGAAAAGTCAGCTAAGGGCACTTACTTTGGCAATTTGGCAAGCGCTCTTCTCATGGAGGAAAGGTAAATGGACCTGCTTGTAGAAATAGGTACCGAAGAGCTCCCCACAAAGGTAATAAACCCCCTTTTAGAACACCTCAGAGAGGCTCTGGGTCATGTCCTTGGAAGAAAAGATGCTAAAACTTACGGAACCCCAAGAAGGATAGCCCTATATTACAAAAACTTTGAGAATGCAAGTTCCGTGCACGAAGAACTACTCGTAGGACCTCCGTTAAGTGCAGCTTACGATAGTGAAAAGAAACCTACAAAGGCTCTATTGGGCTTTCTTCAGAGAACCCAAACATCCGAAAAAGACATTATAACACTGCAAAAAGGCACAGCCCAGTATGTTGCGGTAAAGAAAGTTCAAGAGGGTAAAAAGCCCCTTGACCTTCTTGCAGAGCAGTTTGAAAGTATCCTCCTTTCTGCACCGTTGCCAAAGAGCATGCGTTGGGACAAAACCCACATAAAGTTCTCAAGGCCTGTAAGATGGATATGTGCCCTTTACGGTGAGCAGGTAGTTCCCTTGCGCTTTGGTAGTGTTCAGGCAGGAAGGAAGACAAAGGGACACAGGTTCTTATCGCAAGGGTGGATAGAGTTAAGGTCCGCTTCTGAATACGAAGAGAAACTCAAAGAACATTATGTAGTGCCCGACTTTAAAGAGAGGTTGGATATGATCTTGAGCTTTCTAAAAGAAGAGAGCTACGCTTTGGGTGGTGTTGCTGAGTATCCAGAGGGACTTGACGAAGAGGTAGCAAACCTTGTGGAGTTTCCCTTCGCAGTGGTAGGTGCTTTTGACGAAAAGTACCTTCAACTTCCTCAAAAGGTTATAGTGGTTGTGCTCGCCCATCACCAAAGATTCTTTTGCGTAAAAAAACAAGACAAGCTCCTTCCCAACTTTATAGCCATAAGTGGGAATCTTCCGAAGGATAGCCTTATAGTCAAAGGCTACGAGAAGGTAGTAAAGGCAAGGTTAGAAGACGCTCTTTTCTTCTACAGAGAAGACCTGAAGGTAAGACTTGAAGAATTAGTAGAGGGACTATCCCAGGTGGTCTTTCATCCAAAAGCAGGTAGTTTGTTAGAAAAGACCCAAAGGCTTATAACTCTTACGGAAAAAATAGGAAAGACTTTAAACTTAGACGAAAACACCCTTAAGAAGCTAAAAAGAGCAAGCTACCTTTCAAAAGCGGACATTCTTACCCATATGGTAAGAGAGTTTGACGAGCTTCAGGGATACATGGGATATGTGTATGCCCTTCTTCAGGGTGAAGACCAAGAGACAGCCCTTGCTATATACGAGCACTACCTTCCCAGGTTCTCCTCTGACTCTCTGCCTTCTGGACTGGTAGGTAAAGTGCTTTCTCTTGCGGACAAATTGGATAACCTGGTAATCTTAATAAGAGTAGGCGAAGTCCCTTCGGGTAGTTCTGACCCTTACGGTCTTAGAAGATGCGCCCATGGGGTGTTTTCCATAATTGAAGACACCCAATGGGATTTAAATCTGAGAGAGCTAATAAAAGAGACTTACGGTAATGTAGATGAAACATTGGAAGAATTTTTGAGAAGTAGGCTTGAAGCTTATCTTGAACCTTACGGGTATGATGTTGCAAGAGCGGTGCTTGAAGTTCATGACCCTTTGAAACCCTTAGAAAGCATAAATGTAGCTAAAAGGGTTGCCAGTTTAAAAGAAGAGCAAAAATTTAAAGATGTAGTAAGCGCATACAGGAGGGTAGTAAAGATCCTTCCTAAGGACTGGGAGGACAGCATGGTGGATGAGATGGCTCTTAGAGAAAGGGAGGAAAAAGACCTTTGGGAAAATCTCAAAAGGCTAAAGGTAGAAGATATCCTTGACCTTCAACCTTTGAAAGAATCCATAGACCAATTTTTTGACAAGGTGCTCGTTATGGACAAGGATGAACAGATAAGAAGAAACAGACTGGCTTTACTTTTAAATGTAAAGCAACTTTTCAATAAATTTGCAGACTTTGGAAAATTAGTATATGAGGAGGTGTAAAGATGGCCCAGCGCTACTTGGTTTGGCTTGACGAGGTAGGTATAGAAGACATGCCCCTAGTAGGTGGTAAAAACGCATCCTTGGGTGAGATGATAAGAAACTTATCCCCTTTAGGGATAAACATACCTTACGGCTTTGTAGTGACATCAGAAGCCTATTACGAGTTTTTGAGGTATAACAAGCTGGAAGAGGAGATAAGGAAAGTCCTAAAAGGACTTGATACAAAAAATGTGGAGGACTTGGCTAAAAGAGGTCATCAAGTCCGAGAGCTTGTAAGAGGTGGAGAGTTCCCCTCACAGTTAGAGGCGCTTATAAAGGAATACTACACTAAGCTTTCAGAAAAATACGGCTCTTTTGCGGTAGATGTTGCGGTGCGATCTTCTGCTACTGCAGAAGATTTACCTCACGCTTCCTTTGCGGGTCAGCAAGACACTTACCTAAATGTAGTGGGTGCGGAAAATGTCTTGACAGCTATAAAGAACGGCTTTGCATCTTTGTTCACCGATAGAGCCATATCTTACAGGGAGTCGTTTGGTTTTGACCACTTCAAGGTAGGTTTAGCTATGGGCGTACAAAAGATGGTAAGGTCAGACATGGGAGCCTCGGGGGTGATGTTTACCCTTGACACGGAGTCTGGCTTTAAGAATGTGGTGGTGATAAACGCCGCTTACGGACTTGGTGAGCTCATGGTTCAAGGAGCTATAACACCTGACGAATACATGGTTTTTAAACCCACACTTCAAGCAGGTTACTCAGCAATAATAGAGAAAAAGCTTGGGCGCAAAGACAGAAAAATGGTCTATGGTGTAGGAGGAGAGAGAACAAAAATAGTCAATGTACCCATATCAGAACAGAAGCAGTTTGCCCTAACAGATGAGGAGATCCTAAAGCTTGCCAAGTGGGGAATACTCATAGAAGAACACTATTCAAAGAAGAACGGAAGATGGACACCTATGGACATAGAGTGGGCAAAGGATGGTATTCTAAACGAGCTTTTTGTGGTTCAGGCAAGACCAGAAACGGTACATTCAAGAAGGGAAGAGAGAGTGCTCAAAGTTTATAAATTCGTAGAGCCAGTAGAAGAAAGGGAGAAGAGAAGACTGGTTTACGGCATAGCGGTAGGGGATAAAATAGCTGTGGGTAAGGTAAGGGTGATATACGACCTTAAGGATGCGGGGAAGTTCCAAGAGGGTGAAGTGTTAGTTACAGACATCACGGACCCAGATTGGGAACCAATAATGAAAAAAGCATCTGCCATAATCACCAACAGAGGAGGCAGAACAGCCCATGCAGCCATAGTAGCAAGGGAGCTTGGCATACCTGCGGTGGTGGGTACTCATAAAGCTACTGAAATACTAAGAAGCGGTATGGAAGTTACCGTATCCTGTGCGGAAGGTGAGATAGGATATGTGTACGATGGCGGTATACCCTTTGAGGTAGAGGAAATAAACCTTGAGCGCCTACCAAGACCCAAGACAAAGATCATGATGAATGTGGGAAACCCAGAGTCTGCCTTCAAGTACTCCTTTATACCCAACGATGGTGTTGGTCTTGCCAGAGAAGAGTTCATAATAGCCAACTACATAAAGATACACCCATTAGCTCTTATCCATTACGAAGAATTAAAAGAACTGTATTTAAAGCTTGAGAAGGAAGGGCTCTTAGACGAAAAAGGATACTGCCTCATGTCAGTTATTCAGAATAACGCCAGAGGGGAGCTTGCGGAAAAGTTAGTCAAAGGTAGAGACAAAAAAGCCATACCACTAAGGAGAATCATAGAAGACATAGAAAACCTTACCTTTGGATATGAAGACAAAGCCCAGTATTTTGTAAAAAAGCTTTCGTATGGAATTGCCAAGATATCCGCAGCCTTTTATCCCAATCCTGTGATAGTGAGATTTTCTGACTTTAAGTCTAACGAGTACAGGGGACTCATAGGTGGGGAGCTTTTTGAACCCGAAGAAGAGAACCCCATGCTCGGATGGAGAGGTGCATCTCGTTATTACTCAGACACTTACAAGCCAGCCTTTGGGCTTGAGTGTCAAGCCATCCTAAGAGTGCGCAACAAGATGGGACTTACTAACACTAAGGTCATGGTTCCTTTCTGCAGAACACCAGAGGAGGGACAGAGGGTACTCAAAGTCATGGAAGAGTTCAATCTTAAGAAAGGGGACAACGGCTTAGAAGTTTATGTAATGGCGGAACTTCCCAGCAATGTGCTTCTTGCGGATAAGTTTGCAGAGATCTTTGATGGTTTTTCCATAGGTTCTAACGACCTTACCCAACTTACCTTAGGTTTGGACAGAGACTCAGCCTTAGTAGCGCACCTGTACGATGAGCGCAATGAAGCTGTAAAGAGACTCATATCACAGCTCATCAAGGTAGCAAAAGAAAAAGGAAGAAAAGTTGGCATATGCGGGCAAGGACCATCAGATTTCCCAGAGTTTGCAGTCTTCTTAGTAGAAGAAGGTATAGACAGCATATCCTTAAACCCAGACTCTGTCTTAAAGACCATGCTTGTGGTAAGTAAAGCAGAAGAGAAGCTTGGAGAGGTAGTCAAATGAAACTAACATTACCAAAGCTAAAACTTCCCACTCTAAGAAAAACCAAAGTCTCTCTATCTGTGCAAATAACAGATAGAGTCCTCAGGATGTTGGACCTGAATGAGGAAAAAAAGCCCATTTTTGATTTAGAAGTTCGCTGGGAAGGTAAAACTGAAAGCGAGAAATTGAGTATATTAAAAACTTATGTGGAAAGATACAACTTAAAGGACAGAGATGTAATATCCTGCCTGCCTGTCAACGATGGGCTTTTAAAGTTTTACAAATACCCTGCCACCATGAGTCAGAAAGACCTTCAGCATGCCATAGATTGGGCTGTTAAAAGAGAGCTTTCCATGATAAAAGAGAGCACCCTGCACGACTATTTTGTGCTTGAAAGAGAAAAAGATGCCAAAAATGTTGTCATGCTTTTGGTGCTTGCAAGGGAAGAAGCGGTAAACAATCTGAAAAGGCTTATAGAATCTGCTGGTATGAGACTGAAGATGCTTGACTACGAAGTTATAACCATAATAAACTACGGGCTTTATCACAAGATAGCCCTTCCCTTTTCTGTGCTTTACATAGACTATGGCTACGCTTTATTGGTAAATTATTCACCCCTGAATGTGGCTTATTTTGTAACACCTTGGGACTACACGGAATACCTCAAGACCAGGGACGAACCCTCCTTGGAAAACTTCTTTGCAGAGATAAGAAATATCTTAATTATCAACGATCTTACCAATATTTACATAGCAGGACCCATCCTTTCTGAGGAAGAACTCCTAACGCGCGTACTTGAAAACCTACCCATACTTGGTCTTCTTGATATAGAAAACTTAAAACCTAACTTTTTTATTCCCTACACACTTAGCCTGAGAGGTATGGAGGGATGATAAAAATAAACCTTGCAAAAAAGAAGGAGGAGAAGGAATTAAAGCCTGCAGTAGGAAGAATACCACAGATAAGCCTTCCCACCCAAAAAGAAAAGGCTATTTATTATCTGTCAGTCATCTTGTGGATAAGCTTTGCGTTAACACTGCTTTATTATCTCAAGCTTCACTCGGACATGGAGAATCTTAGGAAACAGCTGGAAGAACTTAACGCTCAAAAGGTGCAGTTGCAAGTGAGAGCAAAGAAGTTTGCGGAGGAGAAGAATCTTATCGAGAATAACATAAGGGACCTTGAGAACAGAATAAAGGACATAGATAAAAGCAAAGATATAATCGTAGGGCTAAAATCCTACTATGTGCCCTTTAACAACACTTTTCTCTTTCATGTCAAATCAGTGCCATCAGTTTCTTGGATATCTTCTTACAAAGAGAGCTTGGATATTAACACATCGCTCATAAAGGCGGAGCTTGAGCTTCAATCTCTTGATTATTATGGAATAAGCAATTACACCAAAAAGCTCGCATCACTATCAAGAGCCATAGAGGTATCAAGCGTAGAAAGAAAGACAAATCAGTACGGATTTGAGTATTACAGCGCAAAACTTTCCACAGAAAAGACACTGTATGGAGGGAAAGGGAATGCAGAAAATCAATGAACTTCCCCAATGGCAGAGAGTGTTTGTGCTTGTGGGATTACCCATTGCTCTTGTTGTTTTTCTTTACTTTTTGCTCCTCCAGCCTGCAAAAGAAGAAATGGGTAAATTAAAAGATCAGAAAGAAAAAACACAATGGGAAATAGAAAACCTACAGCGCTCTACAAACCCTAGGTTCCTTGAAAACCTCAAAAAGAAAGAAGAAGAGACGAGGAGACTTTTAGAAGAGAAAGAAAAAGAGCTTTCCGCTATGGTGGGAACCATACCTACCAAAAAAGATGTGAGCGTTGTACTCAAAAATATAGGTCTTTTAGCAAAAAGGAGCGGGCTCACCATAACCAATGTGCAGATACAACCAGGTCAAGAAACTCTTTATGTGCTTCAAAGCGCAGGAGATGAAAAGTTTGTCAAAGAACTTCAACCACAGCCCCAACAAGCACAACAACAACAGAAAAAACAGCAACAACAGAAACAGGAAGGGGTAAAGTACATAAAACAGAGCATAAAAGTGAGCTTTACAGGAACTTATCCAGCTGTTGAAAAGTTTATGGAGGGTATGTCAAAAGGTGGTGTTATATCATATCCTTCAAGCATACAGATATCTCAAGCAGAAGCTGGAAAGTTGCGCGGAGAGCTTGATGTTTTTGTTCTTATAAAGGAGGAGGAAAAATGAAGAAACTGCTTTTGTTTTCATTGGTAAGTGTAGCCTTTTCACAGAAAGCTTTTGAAAGTATGGAAGGTGCGGTGGGTTATATAATTCTAGAAAAGCGTGGAAAAACAGAAAACTATGTGGTTGTTGAGGAGAAGGACGGAAAGGTAAAAACTATCAGGGTAGACCAAAACCCATCGCAGTTTCTAAAAAAGGCTGAAGAAGGAGGGAAGAGATGAAAAGGGTGCTTATGTCTGTACTGCTCCTGCTAAGCGTGTCTTTAGCACAAACCATAAAGGAGATGAAGTTTGAAAATGTGAAGCTGGAAACCGTACTAAAAGCCCTGTCTCAGGTTGCTGATATGAATGTCATCTTTGACCCTCAGGTGTCGCAAGAAGCATCCAAAACCGTTAGCATAGCCATATACAAACCAGTGCCGGTTGGAGAAGCTATGAACATAATACTCAAAGAGTACGGACTTATAGCGGTACCCATAGACAGGAAGGTCTATAGGATAACCAAAGCTGGAGAGATAAGCATGAGCCTTTCTGGGCTTGATGACAGGCAAATAGAGGAGTTTGTCAAGTTTTTAAAGCCAAGAGTAAGTCCTTCTGCGGAAATAGTCATAGACAAGACCCTCAAGACAGTCTACATAAGAGACGAAGAGCGTAGCATAAAAAAGCTTGAACCAATACTTAAAGATTACGCCAAGATAGTGGAAAAAGTAGCACCTCCAGAAGAGCGCATCACAAGAGTCTTTTATCTTAAAAACATATCCTTAGACGAAGTGGAAAGGCTTTTAAGTGCCTATAAAAAGCCAGATACTCTAATCACGAAAGTGCAGAGCTTTTCTGCTTTGGTGATAACAGACAGTCCCAAACAGATGGAAAAGTATCAGGAAGTGCTTAAAAACTTTCTCACCATGACACCCACAGAAAGAAGACCCATAACCAAGATCTTCTACCTTAGGTACATAAGCCCAGACGAATTCATAAAGATGATAGAGCCACTCAGGTCAGAAGCCGGTGCGGTATTAAGCGGTGGATCCATAAAGGTACAAACACCCATACAACAGCCACAAGTAACACAAGCCCAACAGCAAACTCAACAGCAAACTCCTCCTTCGCCCATACTAAAAGAGTTCAACGCTGTGATGATTACGGACTATCCAGAAGTCATAGAGAAGATAAGAGAAAGATTTAAAGACTACATAAGCGACTCACCTGTTCAAGTGAAGATAGAAGCTAGGATCATTGAGATAAGAGATGAAGCCTTAAGGGAGCTGGGTATAAATTGGAATGTTTTGCTCTCTCAGGCAAGAGTGCCTCAGTTTATGAGCGGTGGAGCAGGACAGGGAGCTAACATAGGCACGCCACCACCGTTGGGTAATGTATATGTACCACCAGACACAGGGGTGCGCTCTCCCATATACTACACGCCAGGGCTTTCTCCTACACCGGGTGGTATATTCACCTTTGCCTTCCAGAAGGGAATTTTAAACGCTCTAAACCTAAGACTATCCGCTCTTGAACGCGTATCCTTGGCTAAGAACATAGCCAAACCCACAGTGGTAACCATAAACGCTCAAAAAGCAACCATAAAACAGGGAGTACAGATACCCTATCAAACAACGGTAATTGCAGGAGGTGGTCAGGCTGCAAACATACAGTTTAAAGATGTGGTACTTCAGCTTGATGTCACGCCAGTTGTATCACCAGACGGTAGAATCCTCCTTGACATAAACCTTAAAAGGGACACACCCGGACAACAGACTCCTCAGGGACCAGCTATAAACACCAAAGAAGCTTCCACAAAAGTAGTAGTCAACGATGGAGACACCTTAGTTATAGGAGGTATAATAGACAACCAAGAGTCCAGAACCAACGAAGGGATTCCTGGTCTTGTGAGGGTGCCCATACTCAAGTGGGTTTTTGGACAGGAAAGATTACAAAACACACAGTCGGAGCTTCTCATATTCCTAACTCCAGTACTTATAAGAGAATGAGCGACAAAGTAAGGATAAAGATAATTTCTGTGAAGGAAGAAAGTATAGAAAAGCTCGTAGACGCCTTAGAAAGTTTAGGAGTAAGTATATCAGAATTTTTCAGGTCTATAAATGTGGGTAAGCCTTTTGTTTTTGAAATGGAAAGAGAAGCATACAAAAAATGGAAAAATGTTCTTGATGAGCTTTGCTACTACCAAGAAGAAGTCCATATAGAAAGCGTATCTCCCTTAGGTTTTACTGCAACAGCTTTGTTGGATACCTTTTTTGTTTTTTCACTCTCTGAATGGTTTTCTAAAAGTTTAAACTTGGAAGGTATAGCATCTGGGTTTTTCGCATCTCAAGTGCTTGTGTGGTCTTTCCTTTCTCTCTTTAAGCTTTTTATTGCCCTTCTTCTGTATGCAGGATTTGTCCAAAATCTTGAAACAACCCCTGTGGGATACCTTTTTAAGATAAAGATAAGCAACAAAGATACAAAAGTGTTTCTTTCCTTTATGCTTCTGCCTTTGGCAGGTATGTGGCTTATCAGCTCACCTTTTGGTGGTTTTTCAAAGCTTTTTGGTTTATTCCTCTTTGCCTTCTTTGTGGGTGGCTGTCTTTCTGGAGTGCTAACTTCCCATTACCGATTGCGTATAGAAAGAGCATAGAGAGGCAAAAAACACAGATTTATAGAGAATATGTAAAAAATGTACCACCAGACATTTTTAAAATCAAGCAATAAAAATCCACCGTAATAAAGAAAAAGATGAAGGTAAGGTAACCAAATATGCTTACCAAAAGCGGTAAGAAGGTATATAAAGATCAATGTAAAGGTTAAAAAAAGCACTGCAGAAAGATAGAAGGGTAAATAGGTAAAGGCGGTAAGGAATTTTTCAGAGAAAAGTAACACAAAAAGGTATTTACCTACAAAAATTAAGGAAACTTCAAAAACAATAAACACAAAAAAACACCAAAAGAGCGCTCTTCTTAGAAGACTTCCTACTTTTTCCCTTTTTTGTGCATACATTACGAACCTAGGAAACAGCACACTCATGAGCGTTATAATAAGCCATATAAATACTTTACCTACCAAAGAAACGGAAGCATACAGCCCAGCGGTATGTGGGTCAAAGATCCTCCTTATAAAGAGGTCGTCTGCGTATACAAAAAAACCTACGGGTGAGGTAAACAGAGAAGATTTAACAAGACTTAAAATACTTACTCTTTTTAGCCCAACAAAAAAGGCTCTATTAATACTTAAAACTAGCCCGAAAGTAGAAAACATACTCACAAAAAAAGACAACAAGACCCCAAACACACCCAAGTTTATAAGGAAAAACACAGCTAAAAGTTTCACGCTTTGCTCAATAAATACGGAAAAAGCAAGTAAGCTAAACCTCTCTAAAGACTGAAGGTAGGCTCGTTCTATCACCAGCAAAAGCTGAATAAACCAGATACCAGCTACTATCCAAAAGTACTGAGCTTTTGATATCCTCAAAAAATCCTTTACAGGCTCAGCAAATGCTATTCCAAGCATAAGAATAAAAAATCCCAAGAGCAAACCCAAGCATCTCAGATAAGAAAGCTCACTTTTCATTCCTTGCCCACTTTTTAGAAGCTCTTTTACCAAAGAGTTAGAAAACAAGTTTATAAAGTTCCCCACGCTCAACATTAAAGAGTAGATAACCATAAACTCACCGTATCCATAGGTTCCCAAGTGTCTGCTCACAAAAAAGTGAAAGATGTAGCCTACAGCGTTTGCATACAGAAAGGCTACACCAACAAAAGATAGGTCTCTTATCATAACAAGCTCTTTATATACTCTTCGTAGAGGTAAGCTATTCTATCCCATGTGTAGTTTTTGGCAAACTCTATACCTTTCTTACCCATCTCAAAGACCATATCCTCCCTCTCGTATAAAAACTTTATCTTTTCCGCAAGGTCTTTCGGGTCGTCTTTGCGAAAGCTCACACCAAACCCCGCTTGCACCACATAAGAAAATACAGGAATATCGCTAACTATTATGGGTTTTCCACAAGATGCGGATTCCATTGCCACTATTCCTTGTCCCTCGTACCTTGAAGGCATGACTAAAAATTTTGAACCTTTGATGAAATTAAACTTCTTTTCTCCGGTTAGTCTTCCCAAATACTCTACATTTTTACAACCATCTATCATTTTTAAGAACTTCTCTCTGTCTTTTCCATCCCCAGCTATCTTAAATTTTATGTGTTTTAACTCCTTTATGGCTTTAGCTAACAGGTCCAAACCTTTTTGAGCTACATCAAGCCTACCAAGATAAGCCACATAGTCTCCCAACTCAAAATTCTCCTCAACTTTATCAACACCGCTGGGTATCACCTTAGCTTTGATGTTATAAACTCTGTTGAGAAATTCAGAGAGGGAAATTACATGGTTGTATCTTTTGGGGTAGGACCTTTCCACTAAGAGAAAAGGTAAGCCAAGGAGTGCATACTTTTTCAAGGTGTTTATTCCTTCGTAATTCTGGAGTTGGAGAACTACGGGCTTTTTATCTTGATACCTGTATGCGCATATGGGGTTCCAAGGTGCAAAATCTTCTACTATGAGGTCATAATCCTTATAATGTTTGTCCAAAAAACCTTTAGCTATCAAAGCGTAAGAGAAGGTGCTGAGAATGTAGTTTTTATCAGAGCCTAAAAACAAAAACCTTATACCCTGTGCCTCGCCTTCCTGAGCTTTTGGATACTTTCCGCTCACAACGGTTATGCTGTAGCCTTTTTTTGCAAGCCTTCTGTATACTTCAAAAACCCTTACCGCTCCACCACCACCTACCCAAGGATTGTTTATATGGTCGTAGATGAAGTGAATTATTCTCATGGTTTTTTTGCGATCACATAAACTGTTCTTCCGAGTATTTCGTAGGGTATAAAGGAAAAATCGTTGGGCGTGAGAAGATGGAGCAGAGGATAGATGGGTAGAAAAGGTAAGTACTCCCACCATCTTAAAACCTTTACTTGACAGACCTCAAAACCGCACATCTTGGCAAGGGTTTTTAGGCTCTTTTTGGTCCAAGGTCTTATGTGAGTTGGGTCTGAGTAGAAGTTATAACCTTCTGGGCAGAAAAGGGAAGTGTAATAGTCGGTAGTACAGTAGAAGTATCCCTTCTTCTTTAGCACTCTAAAGCTCTCGGAGAAGAGCTTTTGAGGATTTCTTAGGTGTTCCAGCACAAAGGTGGAAATAACCACATCAAAGCTTTCTTCTTCAAAGGGTAAAGACTCATCTTCTAAATCACACCTAAAAAACTTCACATAGTCTTTAAGCAGTGGGTTCTTTTCAAGGTCAACCCCAAACAGCTCTGCGTGTGGGTTTATAAACTTCTTTATGTAATAGAGAATCTCTCCAGTTCCACAACCCACATCAAGAATGTTGGAAGCTATTTTTATGTTGGGTATATTGCCTAACTTTTTTACAGATATGTTGGTCAATCTGTAGTATAGCTTTTCCGTGATGGTGTGGGTTTCCAAAAGTCTTCTGAAAAAGGGTCTTAGTCCTATGTGTCTTATGCTTGCAAGGTGTTCCTGATACCCTTTATGTTTTTGCACACCTAAGCCTCCAAACCATTATAGCCGCCTCTAAGGCTATTTTTTTACTCATCTTTGAAGCACCGCTGTTTCTTTCGTAAAATATTATAGGAATTTCACACACCCTAAAGCCAAGCTTATGAGCCTTATAAAAGGTCTCTATCTGAAAAGCATAGCCGTTGGACTTTGTACCGCTGAGGTCTATTTTTTCTAAAACCTCTCTTTTATAGCATCTGTATCCACTAGTAATGTCTGTAAACGGTTTTAGATTAAGTATGGTAGTTGCGTAAAAGTTGGCAAACTTGGAAAGGAGAAGCCTCTTGAAGTCCCAACCTACCACGCTTATGGTGCCTTTTGTGTATCTTGAACCCACCACAAGGTCGCACCCCTCTTCCACCTTTTTTAAAAATCTTGGTATGTCAGAGGGATCATGAGACATGTCTGCATCCATTTCAAAAAACACCTGATAATCCCTTTCTAATCCCCATCTAAAGCCGTCTACATAAGCGGTTCCCAAGCCAAGCTTTGAAGGTCTTTTCAGAAGGTTTACTCTTTTTTCTTTCTTCATCCATTCCTGTACCTTTTGTGCAGTCCCATCGGAAGAGTTATCATCCACCACAAGTATGTCAAGAGAAGAGTGCTGTATTATTTTAGAAATAACTTTATCTATGTTTTCTGCTTCGTTGTATGTGGGTAATACTATCAGACCTTTCATGTTCTGCCTTCCAAAAACTCAATGAACTCTTTTCTTGTTTTTTCCCAAGAAAAGTTCCTTGCCCAAGATAGAGCGTTCCTTGAAAGCTTTTGGTATAGTTCCTCATTTTCCCACAAAAGAAGCACTTTTTGTGCCATCTTATTTACATCCTCCACCAGAAAACCCGTTTCCCCATCTTTTATACTATCCTTTAGCCCTTTAACTTTATAACCAACGGCAGGGGTACCCACAGCGTTAGCTTGCAAAACCACCTGTCCCCACCCTTCTCTAAGACTGGGGACTAAAAGTATGTGAGAAGTTTTAAGAAGTTGATACTTTTCTGTTAAGTAGCCCGTGAAATACAGTCCCTTTACACCTTTGTACTTACTTTCAAGATGGCTTCTCAAAGGACCATCACCCGCTACAAAGAGCTCCGCGTCTTTTACCTTTTCCTTTACAGTAATAAAAGCTTTTATAGCATCTTCTGGATTCTTTGTTTTCTTTAGTCTTCCTAAATACACAAGCGTGAGGTTTTTGGCTTTTTGTGGTGTATCTTCTAAAGGTTCTATGTCCAGTCCGTTGTAAATTATACGCACTTTTTCAAAACCTAAGCTTTTTAGGTCCTCCTGTGTAGAGGATGATACGGTTATTACTTCTTTTCTTTTGTAGAGCTTCAGAATTTGTTTTTCTATTAGCTTAAAAGGATAGCCTCCAAAACCCATCTGTGCAGTCCAGAACTCCTGATAAAGTTGATGGATCAACAGAAGAGAGTTGTCCATAAAGAAGGTAAAATAACCTATACCGTTGAACTCATCCAAAAGGATCCAGTCTTTGGGCTTTCTTAAGGCGTAAAGAAGTCCGTAAAAGTGTGTGGTAAGCTCATTACCTTTCCTTATAAACTTTACGCCTTCTATGACTTCTTCTTCCTTTAAACCAGAAGGTTTTGATGCAAACCACTCCACCTTTCCACCCTTTTCCACCACAGCCTTGGCAAGTTCCATAGTGTATATTTCTGCACCCCCTCTTTCTGGATGTTTAATACACCTCCTGCAAAGGATAAGCACTTTCATGCAAGGTAAAGTCCCAAGAGCCATAAAAAGAGAAATACTAAAAAGGAAAGAAACGCTTTTTTATTAGCCTTTAGTGTTAAAAAAACAGCAGAGCCTATCCATCCTGCAAGAGAAAACACCACCAGAAAACTCCAAAACACAGAAGGGTAAGGGTCATAGTCTGTCATAGCTTTTAACTCTTTGAATATCTGCTGATACTCCTCTGGCGGTGGGTTGTTGTGCTGTATGTAAAGCTCAAGCTTAGTGATTAGCATGTCTTTTTCTGTCTTGGTGATGGTTTCCCAATAGGGCACATAAAAACCCCTAAGTTGGTAAAGAGCGGACCTGAGGGTTTCCTGACAGAAGAGTTTATGCTCTTTTTCCGTCAACGCTTGACAAGTTTTTTTAATCTTTTCTACAGCTTTTTCGTTGTAAGGGCTAAAGGGAACATAGTTTAAAAGGGCTCTTTCGTACATGGAAATAGCCATAAGGGGCTTTCCCATAGCAAAGAGTAGGTCTCCTTCTCTTATGAGGCGTTTTTGGTTATTGGTCAAAACATAAACACAGCTTGCCAACACTGCCAGAAAAACCAAAACCCACCTCATCTTTTTCCTCTGTTTATGTATTCCTCTGTGTAGGGATAGTACTTAAACTTTTCCAGCTTGTTATTTTCCATTACTTTGTTGTAAAGCTCTATAAGGTTTTGGTTTTCTGTGCCAACTTTTATGCTAAAGCTCTCTCCCGGATGGCTTTTATCTGGGGGCGCGTTTATGGAAACCCTGAAGGTTTTTCCCATGTATCTAACATCGTAGCTTATATTCCCAGACGCCTTTTTTGGTTCTATAAGGGATATCATATAAGCAAACATAGGCAGAGAATAGTTGCATAGCGTTGTGGAAAACCTATCATCAGTAATATAACCCGCGCAGTCCATCATACTCAGGGTTTCAAGGTCTTGATATTTGAGAAGCTTTTTTGACCAGAAGTCTTTTGGTATCTGTATGTTCTTTGGTAGTAGTGCAAAGGAAAAAACCCAAAACTCGTTTTTGAAAAACTGTGCCAGAGGGTTAGGAGGCTTTATATAGACAATACTGTAAAGTCTAAGATGGTTTGCAAAATCTGCAAGGTTCCCTTTGAAAAACTCTGAAAAAACATGGCTATTTTTGTAAAGGTCTTGCGGGTAGCAACCTCTGGGTATAAGTATGTTGCTGTCTGGAGATAAGTAATCGTTAGAGCATATGTCCTGTCTGTAGCGTGCTACATACTTGAAATACCAAGATCCGAAGGTGTGGTTATCTCCGTAAGTTAAATATAGGCTACCCACAGGCAAAGAGGAAAGTATACTTTTTGAAATGGAGTAAGCTATGTAGTTATCGTTGAAGTTTTGGTCTATTAGCCTTTCAAAAGCTCCCGTGAGAGCGTATACAGATACAGAGACAGGCACCACAACCTTTAACAGTTCTGTCTTTTTAAGGAGGTCTAAGAGTAAGTAAAAACCAAGTCCGCAAAAAAGAGCAAACCCAAAAAGCGCAGGCAAAAAGTACTGATGCGCCCCTATGTACCAGCCTTCCGCTT
Source organism: Hydrogenobacter sp. (assembly GCA_028276405.1). Lineage (GTDB taxonomy): Bacteria > Aquificota > Aquificia > Aquificales > Aquificaceae > Hydrogenobacter. Next base: position 22,396 of record JAPYWJ010000002.1, on the reverse strand, counting down.
TAACAACAGGGAAAGAAAAGGTCATTTTTGCAAGGATAAGGGAGTAAGTTATGAAGAAAATTGCCATATACACACCAAGTTTTTTGGAAAACTTAAAAGTCCAAAAAACACCCAAAAGGAAGAGCGCAAAAGCGTATAAAGGAAAGTTGTTGTCCAGTATTATAAGCAGGTTCTTTGCGGCATAATAGTATCCGCTCAGACCTGTAAACACGCCCTTTGCTACCTCAGGAGATGAACCTTCATTGTAAGGCTTTCTCAAAAAAATCTCCACAAAGCTTTTCAGGTCATAAACGGGGTTGGGGGCAAAAACTCTATTTCCTCTTATGAGCATGTGAAGGTTTACCAAAAAGCCCATTACAAAAAAGACTAAGCTCAAGGGTAAGTTCCTTAGGACCTGCCTCATATAAAAGGAAGAAGCATACAGTAGAGGTAAGGTCATCATGATGGCGGTATGGTGGTTGGCAAGGGAAAGACCAAGCAGAAAGCTAACAAGAAACTGCATCTTTCTTTCATAACCTTCAAGTAAGACTTTCAGTCCAAAATATAGCAAAAGGGAGATAATAAAAAGGTTTAGAGTATAGAACTTTATTACTACGGATTGACCAAAGAAGGAATAAGAAACTCCAAGTATAGCTACTGGAAAAAGGGAAACATAAGGGTTTTTCGTAAGAGTGTAGGTAAGTTTATAGAGCATGTAAAGAGACAGTAAAGAAAACACCACAGATACTAAAACCATTCTGAAGGGCATGCTCCCTAAGGGTAAAAAGCTGAAAAGCTTTAAAACTTCCATGTACAGAGGATAGCCAGAAGGATGTGCAATACCTAAGGTTATAGCCCCTACCGCAAACTCTCCTGCATCACCCGTGTTTATAACCTTGCTGGCAGAAAAGATGTAGAGGAAGGCAAAAAGAGAAAGAAGGAGGTATATCACTTAACGCTACACCTCAGGCTGTTTTCCAAAAACTCACACACAGCGGTGTAGTTGTTTATTCCTGCAAGCATGCCTTTTACAGTACCACTTGCTATACCACTTGGCGTGCATGTGTAGCTTCCATCAAGCAAAACCTCAACATTACCCATAGCGGTGTTGACCCTTGAACAGTTAGGAAGAGCACTTAGGTTGTAAACAGTTGGTGCATCCACAAACCTTGACACACAATCTGCCATGGCATCTTTGGCACACGCTGAAGCTATAGAAAGCGCAAAGTTGCTCACCTTGGATTTGTCGCGATACATAAGATAAGAAGGGAGAGCCATAGAAGCCAGTATAACCAAAAGAGCTATAACCATCAGAAGCTCTACAAGAGTAAAGCCTTTTTTCATGGCAAAAGCCCCCCGGCAAGGGGGCGCTCAGCTTAGATTAACCCTGTATAGTACACTTGATGCTCTGGTTGCTGTAGTTGCAAACTGCAGTGTAGTCAGTCACGCCAGAAAGGGTAGCGGTAGCAGAAGCGTTGGTGTCCGCTTGACCATCAGATTGGCAAGTTCCACCGTTAGCACTCAGAGTAACTGGTCCTCCAGCAGTGCTAACAGTAGTAAGGGAGCAGTTAGCTAAGCTTGCGGTTGTTACCGAGGCACCAGGGTTTTCAGTGCAGAAGGCCACTATGTCCAGCATACAACCTCTGGCTATGGGTTCCGCGTAGGAGCTTACCTTGGCTTTCCTTTGGTACTTTAGGTACTGAGGTATTGCCAGGGATGCCAGTATGGCTATGATGGCTATGACGATGAGTAGCTCAATCAGGGTAAAACCCTTTGAGCCTGCAAGTCTTGTGGACCTGCTCGTTGCTTGATAGAGCTGTCTCATGGCTAAACCCTCCTTTAAAGGTTTTAATTTTAATTTAAGCGAGGTTTTGTGTACGGCAAGTTTTTTCACGAAAATTTCACATTCTTACAGGAAGGCTTGAGCGGGCTATTTCCAAAAACCCCTCTCTTTTCTTTCTTTGAAGGTTAGCTCCACGCTGTGCAAGGCTAACTCTTTTGAAACTCTCATTTTTTCCTTCTGTGCCCTTTCAAGCCTTTTCTTGGTGTATTCAACATACTCTTTTGAAATGTCTATACCTATATACTTCTTTCCCAAAAGCTCTGAAGCTACCAAGGTGGTTCCAGTTCCACAAAAAGGGTCTATAACAATGCCATCCTCTTCCTCCAGCAAGCTTGCTATGATCCGTGTGGGAAGTTCTATGGGAAATACTGCGGGATGCTCTTTGTGTCCTTGCTCTGGGCGGATCCCCCATATGGATGTCAATTTAGCGTGCTTGGGCTTTAACTCCCTTGGCTTTCCTTTCACAAGCCAGTAAATTCTTTCCTCCACCTGCCAAAACCTCCATCCTCTTATGTTGCCCGCAATTTTTCTGTTCCAAATGATCTCTTGCCATATATTCCACTTGGTTTTAAGTAGCCACTGTAAGGGATGGATCATTTTTCCGTCTTCGTAGCGCACTTTGTGATTGTAGAAAAAGGAGCCTCCTTCCTTTATCACTCTGTAGAGTTCGTTTAAAACTTCCACCTGCCAGCTTTGATACTCCTCCTCTGGCATAACATCCCTGTAGCCCTTGTATCGGACTTTATCCACCAACCACCCACCGTGCTTTTCTTTTTTGTTGTATGGTGGAGAGGTGATACCCAAATCTATACTTTCATCGGGCATTTCCCTTAAAATTTCCAGAGCATCACCACATATAACTTGGTTGATAAACTTTTCTAAACTGTTCATCCCCATCGTTAAAACTCCCACCGCCGTTTAGTTTTTTCTTAGGGTCATCAGTATTTTGAGGCTTCACTTCACAATCAATTCTTTTTCCCGTATCCACATCCATTCTATAACCGTTGTATCCGAGTTTTTCCGTGTTTGGCTGAAAGCCACACATCCACAAAGTGGTTAGTTCTCTGAGCCTTGATGAGTTTTTGTCATTAAAGTAAAGGGTAAGAAGGTCTATGCAAAGGGATATTAAGGATGGCTTGGAAAGCCCGTTTAGAAATTGGATAAGCTTTTCAAGACTTTCTGTTGAATACAGCTCAATGCTATGTTTTAGATTTGGATTTGCCATAATGCACATTATAAAACCTTAGTTCTGTCTTGCTATTTTGTCGTTTTTTTTCTTAATACCTTGGCACATTTGAAACAGCCTCAATTTTTTACGAAAATTTCACTTATCTTCCTTGTGAGGCACCTCAAAAACTTTGTATAGAAGTTGTCTTATCTCTCTTATGTCCTGCTCAAGTCTATCCAGTCTCCTGTCCACATCCTGCCTAAGGTCATCTATGCGTTTGTTTATGTCGTCAAAGCGTTTATTTTGCACGTTTGTGATTATGCCCATTATTACCACATTGCCACCTATTATGCTCGCTATGATGGTAATAACTTGCACCCACTCCATTTACTTGTCCTCCTTGTGAGGTACCTCAAAAACTTTGTATAGAAGCTGTCTTATCTCTCTTAACTCCTGTCTTATTTCCCTCATGTCTTCCCTTAGGTCATCTATGCGCCTGTTTGTGTCTTCAATACGCTTGTTTGTGTCTTCAATACGCTTGTTTGTGTCTTCTATGCGTTTGTTTGTGTCTTCAATGCGCCTGTTTGTGTCTTCTATGCGCTTGCTCAAAAGGTTAGCCACTATGCCCAAAACTCCCGTGAGACTGGCTATTACTGTAAGAGCTTGTATCCATTCCATTTACTTGTCCTCCCTGTGAGGAAGCTCAAAGGCTTTGTATAGAAGCTGTCTTATCTCTCTTATGTCTTGTTCTATCCTGTCAAGCCTCCTGTCCATCTCACTGAATCTCCTATCCACATCCTGCCTAAGGTCATCTATGCGTTTGTTTAGGAGATTAGTTACTATACCTATGACTGCTGTGAGACTGGCTATTACTGTAAGAGCTTGTATCCATTCCATAGCGTTAAATATATCTTAGCTTAGATCTTTGACAAATGGGGGTGTATAACATATACTTATGAACTATGGAAACGCTTTTAGCTTTTTTAGTACTCATAGGTGTGCTTGTGTGGTTTCACGAGCTTGGACACTTTCTTTTTGCTAAACTTTTCGGCGTAAAGGTGGAGGTTTTTTCTATAGGTTTTGGTCCAGTGGTTCTAAGTAAGAGATGGGGAGAGACTGAGTATAGGGTATCTGCCATACCTTTGGGTGGTTTTGTCAAGCTATACGGCGAAGAAGAAAACTCAGATGATCCAAGAGCTTTTTCCTCAAAGAAGAATTACCAAAAGATACTTATAGCCAGCGGAGGACCCCTTTTTAACTTTTTGTTGTCTGTTTTTCTGTTTGCCCTTATCTTCTTTGTAGGGAAACCTGTGCCCTCCTATGTGCTTGAAAAACCTTTTGTGGGTCATGTGGTGGAAAATAGTCCAGCGCAAAAGCTTGGACTAAAAGAAGGAGATCTTTTGTTAGAGATAAACGGTAAGAAGGTAAATACATGGAAAGACTTTGAAAATGTTGTGCTTGAGAGCGTACTGAAAAAGAACTGGAATGTAGTGGTGCTCAGAAACGGTCAGGTATTACGACTTTCTGGAAGTGTGGAGCTTTCTAAAGCTCATTCTTTTGGCGTGGAGCCATACATAAAACCTGTCATAGGTAAGGTTCTTCCCAAAAGCCCTGCTGAGCAAGTAGGTATACAAGAAGGAGATGAGATATTAGAAATAAACGGCAAAAAGGTTAAAAGCTGGTACGATGCGGTAGCTCTTATAAGAAGCACAAAGGGGGATGTTATAAAGCTTAAACTCCAAAGAAATGGACAAATTTTTGAGAAGTTGGTGGTACCTGTTGTAGATAAAAAAACAGGTGTTCCCCTTTTGGGTGTTTCACCGCGCATAGAGTTCATAAGCGTAAAAGAGCCATTAGGTGAAGCTGTCTTAGAAGGTTTCAAGAAAACACAAGACATAGCGGTCTTGTCTGTTAAAGCTCTTTGGGGGTTAGTTACGGGTGGACTCTCCCTAAAAACACTTGGTGGTCCCATAGCTATAGCTCAGTTGGCTGGAGAATCTGCCCAGCAGGGATTCATAGCTTTTCTTGGTATGATGGCTTTTATATCCGTTCAGCTTGCGGTTTTTAATCTTATACCCCTTCCCGTGCTTGACGGTGGCTTAATACTTCTTTTTCTTATAGAATCTGTCAGGAAAAAACCTCTTTCCCAAAAGTTCAAAGAAAACTGGCAGAAAGTTGGTTTCGCCATCATTATAACTCTTTCTGCTTTTGTTATACTCAACGATATATTGAGACTTATAACCGGTAGTGGTGTTTAAAAAGGCCTGCCCGGAACTTTTTCCCAATCTTTGAGGAACTGCTCTAATCCTTTATCAGTAAGAGGATGGTTAAAGAGTTTTTTCATCACCTCAAAGGGCATGGTGCATATATCAGCACCTATAAGAGCAGCCTCTACCACATGCATAGGATGACGCACGCTTGCTACTATGATCTCTGTATCTATATCGTAGTTGTCAAAGATGGTCTTGACTTCTCTTATAAGCTTCATACCTTCTCCAGATACATCATCTATTCTTCCTATAAAAGGAGAAACAAAGGTAGCACCTGCCTTTGCAGCTATAAGAGCCTGAGCTGGTGAAAAGATAAGAGTCACATTTACAGGTATGCCGTCTGATTCAAGCACTTGAATAGCTTTTACACCTTCTGGAGTCATGGGTATTTTTACAACGACATTATCACCAAGCTCAGCAAGCATCCTTCCTTCTTTAATCATACCTTCTGCGTTAAGAGAAACAGTTTCTAAGCTCACAGGACCATCCACGAGTTTGACTATCTCTTTAGCTACTTCCATAAAGGATCTGCCCGTTTTGGATATAAGTGTGGGGTTGGTAGTCACACCGTCAAGAATACCCCAATCCAACGCTTGTTTTATTTCATCTATATTCCCCGTATCCAAGAAAAACTGCATCTTCTTAGCCTCCTTGATAATTATACCACAATACCCCTCTTGAGTTCAAGGAATTCTAAAACCTTTTGTGCCACCTTATAAGATGCTCTAATGCAATCTGCTACTGATACGCCGTAAAGGTAATTGCCCGTTAGAAATAGACCTGGTTGTTCCTTTTCTATGGAGTTTGCTAGGTCCAGGTATCGACCGTATCCCACCGTGTACTGAGGTATTCCTTTCTTCCAGCGCGTTATCCTTATAACTTCAAAATTCTCTATTTTTAATATTTCCTTTAATTCTTTTTCTACTATGCTCACTACTGCTTCGTCCGAATAGTCCACTATCTGTGGGTCTGTAGCTCCACCTAAGTATACAGTGAGTAGGTCCTTTCCTTTTGGACTTCTACCCTCAAAAAGCTGTGATGAAAATATCACCCCAAGTACTCTTTTGCCTTCTTTTTTTGGCACCAAAAAGCCAAAGCCTTCTGGCAGGCTACCTGTCTTTACGGATATGTGCATCACAAGCACGGGCGCATAGTAAATCTCATCAAATTCTTCTGACACGCTCCAGGAGAGGTCTCTGAGCAAGTAGCTCGCAGATGTAGAGGGTACAGCAACTACTACCGCTTTAGCAAAAAACTTGCCTTCCTTAGTGTCCAAAAGGAAAAACTCATCTTTCCTTCTTATTCTAAGGACTACATTCCCTTTAAAGATCTGAAGGTTTTCTGAAAGTTTTTTTATTAGTGCTCCGTTGCCTTCCCTGAAAGATATGAGTTTTCCAGAAGGACCTAAAGCTTTTAGCTTTATGGCACCTCTTATAACGCTTCCGTACCTTTCTTCAAGCTCGTATACTTTTCTAACCGCATACTTTACAGAAAGTTCTTCTGGATCCCCTGCATAAACGCCAGACACGAAGGGTGCAACTACATAATCTAAAAACTCCTTCCCAAACCTGCGTCTTACAAACTCCGCAATGCTTTCTTCACTTTTTGGGGATTTGGGGATAAAAGGTTCTCTCAAAAGTCTCAATTTTCCACTAAAGGATAGGAAAGGTGATCTGAGAAACTCTAACGGAGAAAGAGGAAGAGCTATAAGCCTACCTTTTCTGTATATGTATCTTTTTTTAGAAGATGGATTTGCAAAGATGGGCTCTAAATGCAGACCTTTCAAAAACTCTTCCACTTTATTATCTGCAAGAACCGTCTGAGGTCCTAACTCACACAGGTATCCGTCTTTGTACTCGCTCTGTATGTTTCCTCCCAAAACCTCTTCCTTTTCAAAGACCTTTACTTCCACACCAGACTTTTTTAGGTGATGTGCTACCGAAAGTCCAGATATACCGCTTCCTACTACCGCAACTTCCATCATGATTTGTAAGGAACCCCTTTTAAAGGAGAGGAAGGAACTGCGTAGTCTCTTTTGGGCATTCTTCCTGCAAGGTAAGAGAGCCTTCCCGCTATTACCGCATACTTCATGGCTACTGCCATCTTTATGGGGTCTTTTGCTTCTGCAAGAGCAGTATTGGTAAGAATAGCATCAACACCAAGCTCCATAACGGGTGGTATGTCAGCAGCGCTTCCTATACCAGCATCCACTATAACGGGGATAGATACCGATTCTTTGATAAACATGATGTTGTAAGGGTTTTGAAGTCCAAGTCCTGAACCTATGGGTGCTGCCAAGGGCATAACCGCTGCACAACCTATATCTTCAAACTTTTTGGCATAAACAGGGTCATCAAATATGTAAGGAAGTACTACAAAACCTTCTTTTACCAAAATCTTAGCAGCTTTCAGCGTCTCCTCCATATCCGGAAGGAGTGTTTTTTGATCACCTATAACCTCAAGCTTTATCCAGTTTATGCCTGTGGCTTCCCTTGCAAGCATGGCAGTTTTAATGGCTTCTTCTGCAGTATAGCAACCAGCAGTGTTAGGAAGTATTAGGTACTTTTTTGGGTCTATGTAGTCTAATAAGTTTTCCTTATTTGGGTCTGTGATGTTGACTCTTCTGACCGCCACAGTTATTATCTGGGCACCGCTTGCTTCAAGCACTTCCTTATTCTGCTGAAAGCTTTTAAACTTACCGGAGCCTATTATGAGCCTTGAGTTAAATGTTCTTCCTGCTATTTCAAGAGGATCCTCTTCTAAAAGTTTTTCCAAGTCAAGCATATAAAACCTCCGTGAATAGATTTTACATCAACCACCACCTACCAAGTGTATGATCTCCACACTGTCCCCATCTTTTAACCTAACATCTGCGTATTTACTCTTAGGAACAACCTCTCCGTTTACAGAAATGGCAAGCCCTACCTCTCTTAAGGCTATACCTAAGTGATCCAGAAGTTCATATAGATTGAGTTCATCCTTTACTTCCCTCGGCTCACCGTTTATGTAAAGAACCATATATAATAAAATATCTTCTAAAGCTTCATAATCAAGAGAAGTGTTGTATAATTCTTTCCTACATGCCATCTGATGGGACAAAGGTTGTATATTTTTGAATTGAGCCATCTACCACCAGCCTTTCTTTTGGTTCTCTTTGCCATAGCCCTTTCTTACTTTTACAACCTCAAAGCGGAAAGGGACCTCCTTGAAAGCTCCCTGCGGACCACTATCCAGCTTCTACTGCTTGGCTACCTCCTTCGGTTTATTCTGGAAGTACAATCCTTAGCTCTGCTAATTTTTATCCTCTTTGTTATGTCTCTCTTCGGTAGTATAACCGCGGTGGAAAGGCTCAAAATAGAGGGAAGCTTTGGAAGGCTTTTTTTAAAGAGCTACATAGCCTTGGTTAGTCCTTCCTCTTTGGTGTTTGTTCTGCTCTATCTGATGGATTATGTGCCCAAGGACCCGGTGAGTATGATCACCATGTGGGGCTTGGTGCTTGGAAATTCCCTCAGCAATGTGTCATTGACCTTTGAGAGGATGCGCTCAGAAGCCTTAAACAGGCTCTGGGAGATAGAGGCAAAGGTTGCCTTGGGGGCACCTTTAAAGAAGGCTATGGAGGAAGTGGTGCAAAATGCCATAAAGGTGTCTATGATGCCCAAGTATAACATGCTAAGGTCTGCAGGCATTGTGCATATACCTGGCGTTGCGGTGGGTATGATGGTAGGGGGTGCGGATCCCATAAGTGCGGTGGTGTTCCAGATAGTTGTAATGATTGTTTTGTTAACAGTATCCTTTTTCACATCCCTTATTACCGCAGCTTTAACCTACAGTTCTGTGCTTGGATAAAGAAAGCTAAGGATGGCTCTCCAAACTTTGCTCGTGATGTGCTTTTCCAAAAAAGTCTTAGAAACCGGTATCTGATTCAATACAGAGTTTCAAAAGCTCTAACAAAGCCTTTAAAAAGTTCTTCTGCGCCCAAACATGGTCTTTCTCTGCAGGTGTTGGGAAAACATGGACTGCAATAGAGGTTTAAACTTATTTGAAACACATTTCTACCTATAGGTTTCCAAACTATAGGGTCTGTAGGTCCATAGAAAACAAAAGATGGAACACCCACATAAGCAGCCAAATGAGATATACCACTGTCGTTTCCTATAAACAGCTTAGCTTCTTTTAGTGCTTTAGCTATTTCAAGGGGGTCTGAGCTTTCGTAAAACTCAGAAACAAGCTCCTTTACCCAATAATCCGCCTCACCTAAAAAGTAAACGGTCTGATAACTTCGTCTTTTTAGATACTCCTCTATGCGCAAGAAGAGTTCTATGGAAGGGTTTTTAGCCTTCGAACCGCTTGATGGGTGTATAACCACCTTACCACTTAAAGGATTGTTTGGTAGAGGCTCAAGGTTAAGTGTATCAGAGTAGCTATCCTTTAGCTCTAAGCTTTCAAGATAGTGCTCTACTATCCAAATTCTCCTTTCTGGAAAAGGTCTCACATTTCCATCTACGGACACTTTTATGACCTTACTGAAACTGCCTTCTGGTATTTCGTAGTGCATTTCATCAATCCAGCCTACCTTCTTAGCTATCTTCAAATAATCTGTATTACCTACTGCAAATATGCGCTCACCCCTTTTCTTGAGTATCTCAAGCACAGGAAAGGTGAGCAGTGTATCTCCAAGTCCACCCCTTCTGTAAAAGAGTATCATATAATCATTCTATGCAATATACAAGCGTAAAGGGTAAAAAGCTAACACTCCTAATAGGTGAAGAGGAAATTAAAAAGAGAGTGGAGGAACTTGCCAAAACTATAGAGCACGACTTTGGAGAACCTTTTGTTGCCATAGGGCTTCTTAAGGGATCCTTCGTATTCTTGGCTGATTTGGTAAGACACATAAACACGCTCGTAAAGATAGACTTTATGTGGGTGTCTAGCTATGGTTCTGGTACTTGGAGCGAAGGTCATGTGAAGATAGTAAAGGACATAAGCATGAACATAGAAGGACAAAAAGTGCTTCTGGTAGACGATATTTTAGATACTGGCTATACACTCAAAGAGATAAAAAGCATTCTAAGTATGCGAGAACCTAAATTGCTCAAAACATGCGTGCTTCTTGACAAGTATGAAAGAAGAAAGGTGGATGTCCAAGTGGAGTATGTTGGTTTTAAAGTCCCAGATGCCTTTTTAGTAGGCTACGGGCTTGACTGGGACGAGGAAGGTAGAAACCTACGGGGCATTTACGCAGTGGAGGGCATCTAAATTTAAAGCTTTTTCCACGATGAATTGAGCGCTACCTTCTATACCGAGTTTTTCCACATCTACCTCTTCCCACCCTTGTTTTCTGAACCACCTTACCTGCCTTTTGGCGTAATCTTTTGTGTTTTTCACTATATTCTCTATCGCTTCCTCTAAGCTTATCACACCCTTCAGGTAAGGTATCAACTCCTTGTATCCTATAGCCTGTTGTGAGGTTAAGAAATGTTCAAAACCCATCTCTAAGAGCTTTTCCACCTCATTAACTAAGCCTCTTTCAAACATCTGCAATACTCTTTTCTCTATATTGTGAGAAAGGCTTTCCCAGCTTAGTTTTATGTAAAAACCCTTAAACTCAAAGCGCGGTGCTCCCCACTTATGGAAAGAAGAAAAGGGCTTGCCGGTCTGAAGAAAAACCTCTAAAGCTCTCACTATTCTCCTGCTATCCCGTGGCGATATCTTCATGGCGTATTTTTTATCAACTACTTTTAGTTTTTCGTATAGGTACGCACTGCCTTTTTTCTTTACTATTGCGTAGAGTCTTTCTCTTAAGGACCAATCGGGTGGTGGCGTGTCCTCTATGCCCTGCAGAAGGACATTTATGTAAAGATAAGTGCCACCGCATACTATGGGAAGCTTTTTCCTACCTTTTATATCTTCTATGGCTTTTACAGACATCTCCTCAAAAATTTTTGCGTCAAAAACTTCACCCGGCTCAAGGATATCAACAAGATGGTGTTTTATTACTTTCATACATGCTACAGGTTTTGCAGTGCCTATGTCCATGTGTTTGTAAACACTCATAGAATCAGCGCTTATTATTTCACCATCAAGAGCTTGTGCCACCAAGCAGGCTATTGAAGACTTCCCACTTGCTGTAGGTCCACCTATCACCAATAACATGCTATAAAATATTATTGCTTGACTGATAATAAAGGATGTAAGATAATAAACTTTGCATGCGGTGGAGCTTTTACTTTTGGTACACTTCAAAGGATGATCCCGCGGATGCAGAAGCACCTTCACACAAGTATTTACTCAAAGGTGGTTTTATAAAGCAAGTTGCTTCTGGTATCTACGCTTTTACACCACCTGGCTATAGAGTGATAAGAAAGATAGAAAACATCATAAGGAAAGAGATGGAAAGAAGCGGTGCACAGGAAGTTTTGCTTACAGTTCTAAACCCTGCGGAGCTTTGGAAAGAAACAGGAAGGTGGGAGCTGTATGGCAGAGAGCTTTTTACTCTAAAAGACAGGCATGGCAGAGAATACTGCTTGGGACCTACGCACGAAGAGGAAATAACGGACTTGGTTAGAAGTTTTGTAAACTCTTACAGACAACTACCCTTCATACTCTACCAGATACAGGTAAAGTTCAGGGATGAGAAAAGACCTCGTTTTGGACTTATCCGTGGAAGAGAATTCATAATGAAAGACGCCTACTCCTTTGATACGGATGAGTTCTCTGCGATGATGTCTTACGAGACCATGAGGTTTGCTTACGAGAGAATTTTTAAAAAACTCAGGCTAAATACTTTGATGGTGGAAGCAAGCGTAGGAGCCATAGGTGGTATAAGCTCTCACGAATTTGTAATTCTTACAGACTATGGAGAGGCAAAGGTGGCTTACTGCCTAAGTTGCGGATATTCAGCTAATGCAGAGATAGTAAAACTCCCTCTTGGAAAACAACAGGAGGAAGAAGAAAAATCCTTACAGAAGGTATACACACCCAACGCGGAAACCATAGAAGAGCTCTCCCAGTTTTTAAAAGTGCCAAAAAGCAAAATACTCAAAGCAGTACTCTATATAGCTCAAGGCGAGCCTGTGATGGTTATGATAAAGGGAGACAGGGAAGTAGATGAGAACAAACTTGCGCAAGTTATTGGTACGGAAAACTTCAGGCTCGCCACTGACGAAGAGGTCTACAGGCTCTTTGGAACACAGAAAGGCTTTATAGGTCCTTTTAATGTACCCCCCAGTGTGAAAGTCCTATGGGATAACTCCACTTTTGGTATAAAAAACGCAGTGATCGCTTTTAATGAGCCAGATTATCATTACATAAATGCTAATCCCGAAAGGGATTTTTCTTACGGTGATTTCTTTGACTTGGCACAGGTTACGGAAGGAGATCCGTGCCCCAAGTGTGCGTCCCCCCTAAAGGTCAGCAAAGGTTTGGAGTTAGGACACATATTCTTACTTGGCACTCGTTATTCTGTGCCCATGAAGGCATACTACAAGGATCAGCAAGGCGAGGACAAGCCCCTATTTATGGGATGCTATGGCATAGGCATATCACGGTGCATGTCTGCCATAGTAGAGCAGTATCATGACGAGTTTGGCATAAAATGGCCTACAGTAGTTGCACCCTTTGAACTTGATATTATATGTCTAAACCCATCCGACCAAGAACAAAAAAGCACAGCAGAGAAGCTCTACATGATGGCTCAGGAATTAGGCTTAGATGTTATATACGACGACCGAGAAGCAAGCGCAGGTTTTAAGTTTGCAGATGCTGACCTGTGCGGATTTCCATACAGAATAATAGTAGGTAAAAAGGTCAAGGAAGGTAAAGTGGAACTCCATAACAGGCACACAGGTGAGAAAACTGATGTGCCCGTGGAATCTGCTATACAGGTAGTAAAGGAACTTATAGACAAAGACAAAGTATAAACATGATAGTGATCATTTACACATCTATTTTCCCATCTATATATAAGTATTAACTCACTTACAAAGGAGGTGCCTTATGAAGGATAACCTTTTGAAAGTTGAATTTGATAACTCAAAGGTGAAGCGCAGGCTTTCATACGATTCTAAGGAAGCAAGGATAATGGTTTTTTCCATGCCTTCCGAAAGCCAAGTACCTCCTCACATAAGCCCTTCAAAGATTTTGCTTTACTGTGCAAGAGGTGAGGGAGAGTTCTTAAAAGGAAAAGAGTGGATAAAGGTAGAAGAAGGTGATCTTGTAGTTTGCGAACCTTTAGAACCTCATGGTATGAAAGCACAAAAGGATATGATAGTGGTAGCGGTAATTTTGCTTAATTCTAATCAGGGGAAGTAAAACTCATGCTATTTACCTTGACATTTTTTCAAATAGTCTTAACTTAATAAAATCCGAAAATCCTTATTAGGAGGCAAGGTATGTATTATGTGGCGGAGGTGATAAACGACGAATGCAGTAAATACAACTGCAAGCAGTGCACTCTTTTTTGTCCGGAACCCAACACACTCATGTACACTGACGAAGAACATCACGCTTATGTAATTCAGGAAAGGTGCAAAGGCTGTGCTTTGTGCGTTTATGTGTGTGTAAACCTACTGAAGCGAAACGCTATACACATGATCATGCCAGAAGTGCATGCAGAAAAGTGAAGAACCCTAAAGGAGGTTTGTTATGGCACATATAGGTCCCAGTGGCTTTTCACCCTATCCGGTAGCTGTTTATGAAGGTGTGTTAAACCCACCACCGGGAAAAGCCCTTATGTTCAACGAAATAGTAGATGAAGAGGTAGCCATGCGTGAAGCCGCAAAGGCAATGCTGACAAGACCAAATCCCACCATCTTTCCTGGTCCACAGGTACTTTACGCGTGGAACGAAGAAGCAAAGGAGAAGGCAAAGCTTGTTAGAAAAATGGCAGAAGTTTTAGGAGCAAAGATAATCCCCATGTACGACTACAGACCCAAGTATCCAAAGATAAACCCCGCTATAGAGATAAATCCCAACCATCCTAACCTGACTATATGGCACAACAAGATAAAAGCTTGCATATTTGTAGGTGTTCACTGCCACTATGCCAATGTAGCACTAAAGATCATAAGAGCAGAAACGGACTGCTTTACCATAGCCATGTGCGGTATGGCAGGACACGAAGATGCCATGATAACCCTCAGAGACCAGCACACTGAAGAGATGGAAAAGTTTATAAAAATAGCGGAAGAAGTAAAAAGAGGGCTTGGAAGATCTTGATAAAAATCATGCTAATCTGGGACTTTTTAAGTAAATTTAAGAAAACCCTTTGATAGGAGGTGTGATATGCAAGCTACAGAAACTATCTTATACAACAGAGCGGGTCAGAGGGTAGTTTCTCCAGACTACCTTCTTTTTGAGGCTCCAAGAACCAAACATTTCATGACGGGTTCCGAGGCGGTAAAGGAAGCAGTAAAACGAGCATCCGTTGATGCGTCTGTCTCTTATCCCATAACTCCGCAGTCAGAAGCTGCGCACCTCATAGGTGAGCTATGGGTGGAAGGATATGTAGGTGTTTACTTTAGAGGTGAGTCCGAGTTTGGAGTTATGTCAGAAATAGCAGGATGCGCCATGGCAGGTGCCAGAACCATAACCACTACATCTGGACCTGGAACCCTCAGAGCTATGGAAAACTTCCCCATGTGGGCGGGGACGAGAATACCAGTTCAATTGGTGCTGATGGCAAGAGGTGTAAACTCCCCACTTTCTATACAACCTGACAATCTTGAAGTGGGATTTTTGCTTGATACGGGTTGCATGATATGGTATGCGGAAACTGCTCAAGACTTATTTGATATGATATTAGCGGGTTTTGTAGTAGCAGAGCAACCAGATGTGCATGTGCCGGTAATTACTGTAGTTGATGGCTTTTTTGTATCTCACACAAGAGAAGCCATTATGCTTCCTCCAGATGACATAGCACTTCCTCCCTATAACCCCTACAGAGCGCCCATGCCTGTTATAGACGCAGAAGTTCCTCCTGGTAGATTTCTCAGGGACCCATTTGTCATGAAGTCTAACTATATATCTTACGCTACCCATGCAAGCTGGCAGTGGGAGGTAAGGGCTGCAATAGAGAGGTCAAGACCTTATGCTAAGCACTATCTAAGAGGACTTATAGAGCATTTTGGAGATCCAGAAGCCGAGCTTGTTTTTGTGGCATGTGGTACCGCATCCGCTCAGGCAAAGGAAGCTGTCAGACTTTTAGAAGATGAAGGTATTCCTGCAAGAGTTGTAAAACTCAAAACCATAAGACCCTTCCCCATAGAAGAGCTCAGACAGGCGGTGAAAGGAGCCAAATACATATTCGTACCCGAGTTTAATGTAGTAGGCTGGCTTGAAAGAGAAGTAAGGAGATATCTGTACGGACATTCTAACGCTGAGATAATAGGTGCTCCAAGAGTTGCTGGTGGAATGACCATGCCTGCAGAAGTCATAGTTAAAGAAGTGCTAAAACTTACAGGAAAGGAGGTCAAACATGTCATATAAGATATATGACATCAACGAAGACCTAAAGGAGTTTATGCCTAAGGAGATAATAGACCTTGAAGAGAGAGCAACCTGGGGAAATCCAAAAAGGGGTGTCATGGATCTGCCCTATACTAAGGAGCTTATAGAAGAGCATTCCCTTTGTGCCGGATGTCCCGAGTCTATGGCACTAAGATACATCCTCGCATCCTTACCTAATCCTGAGGATACCATAATAGTTAACTCCACGGGATGCACCTCCTTGGTCTTTCCTCATATAGCGCTTCATACGGTTCACTCCTTATTTGGAAACCAAAACGCTGTAGCATCTGGTATAAAAAGGGTTCTTGAGTGGCGCTTTCCAGATAAGGTCAAAGATGTGGTAGTTCTCGCAGGTGATGGTGCTACGGTGGATATAGGTCTTGACTGTACTCTCCAGTCCTTCTTTAGGCAAGAAAAAATAACAACCATATGCTTTGATAACGAGGTTTACGCTAACACAGGTGGACAGGAAAGTGGCTTGACCGTCAAAGGACATGTGTTTAAAATGGCTCCCAAAGGAAAGCAGTGGGACAAAGTGCCCTTCTGGCAGATAGCCATAGACTCAGGATGTCATTATGTAGCAAGGCTTACAGTATCATCTCCTAAAAAGGTGGAACAGGTTATAAAGAAAGCTATATATGTGGCAAGGGAAGTGGGACCTACTTATGTGCACCTTTATACTCCCTGCATACTTGAGATAGGTCTAAATTCTGACGATGGACTAGACGAAATGAGAGCAAGGGACAAGGAAAGGTTCTCTTTCTTTGAATACATGACACCACAAGCAGAAGAAGTAATAAACAGAGTTAAGGAGGAAGGCTTGTTATGAGAAGGAGAAGGGTAAACATAAGAATGCCCGCTTTGGGTGGTCAAGGTGCTGTTACCGCAGCTCACATAATAGCCACAGCTGCAGACTACGAAGGTTATTATGCGGTTTCTAACCCCTTCTTTGGTGCTGAGAAAAGAATGGCTCCTGCGGAGAGCTATGCACGTATTGGCTTAGAACCCATTTACGACAGAGGTGAAGTGGTTTATCCCGATGTTATAATGGTTTTCCATCCTCAGGTCATCACCATGGGTAAGTCTTACACCATGCCTTTCTATTCGGGTATAAAGAAAAACGGACTTATCATCATAAACACAGAGGAAGACTTGCTTACGGATGAAGACAAAGAATACTTGGAATCTTTAAATGTAAAGGTGCTTAACTTTCCAGCTACAAAATTTGCTATAGACATTGCAGGTACTGAGCTTTCCACAAACATGGCTATGATAGGAGCCCTATTTGGCGTAATAGGTTGTGTGGGTTTAGAAGCCATAGAAGAGGGTATAAAGTCAAGATTCCTCAAAAAGTTTGTAGCATCAGGTGGTACAGCGTCTCTTGACTCTGCTCTTGAAAGAAAGTTCAAAAAGAAGTTAGAGCTTATAGAAAAAAACCTCAATACCGCAAAAGCTGCTTACGAGCTTGCAAAAAGATGGGCTCAAGAACAAGGCATGGAGCCTTTTCTACCAAGACCTCAGGAAGTGATGAAAGGTGGGGGCCTATAAAGCGCCCCCCTTGTTAATATTTTGAAGGCTTAGTAAGTGTATATTTACTCATAAAACAGGAGGTGCAGCATCATGCTGATAAAAAAACAGACTTGCCTCAGGTAGCCAATTCCATTATGAACACCCTTCACGAGGACGAGATAGAGATCATCAACGAACTTTATTCTGCCTGTCAGGAAGGGAACAAAGAGAAAATAAATCAGCTTATGGAACTTTTGGTCTACGATATAGAGGAGCACTTTTCTACGGAAGAAGCCCTTATGAGAGAGGGAGAGTTTTTTGCATATCCCATGCACAAAGCAGAGCACGATATGATGAGACAAGAAGTGAGGGCTCTTAGGGAAAATTGGAAGAAAAACACAAACCCTCAAGAGATCTCTGATTTCATAAAGGAACGGTTAATACCCTGGCTGATGCTTCACATAGCAAGGTGGGACTCTACCACCGCTATACATCTTGGGGATTGAGTTCTTGTAAGAGCTCCAAAACCTCCTGGTCTTCCACTTGACGAAAGTTTTTGTAAAACATGCCTACAGCAAAGTTAGGATCGTGGGACACATGATAACAGAAAACCTCATCAGCGTATTCTTTTATTCTCTTCAAAGTATCTGCAGGACATACAGGAGACGCAACTATCACCTTACGGGCAGACCTTCTTTTAACGAAGTTTACGCCTGCTATTACTGTGTATCCTGTTGCTATGCCATCATCAACTATTATTACCTCTCTTCCCGAAAGATTAGGCATGCTACCTTTCAAGAAGAGCTTTTCCCTTTCCTTTATCTTTTTCATCTCTTCATTAACTACCTTTTTTATCTGGTCTTCGGAGAGCTTAAAGTGATCCGCTGTTTTTTTGTCTATGTAAACCTCACCGTCCGGGTCCACCGCTCCAAAGGCAAGTTCCGGATTTTGTGGTACTCCTAACTTTCTTACCATGAGCAGACCCATAGGCACTTGGAGTATCCTTGCTACCTCTTTAGCGACCAGCACACCACCCCTTGGTATTCCTAAAACTATAGGATTTAGGTCCCTATTTATCTTATCCTCAAGATACTTCCCCAACACATTTCCTGCTTGAGTCCTGTCTGAAAAGATCATATTAAACTTAAATATATGGGCAAGCACAGAAAAAACAAAGTAAAGGTTGAACACACATTGCTTGAAGGACTTGAAGACTACTTGGAAGTCTTATCCCAGTTTGATGGAGTAAAGACCATAGTGCCGGGAAGGATATCAAGAAATAACAGAGGAAGGGGTTCAAAAGGTATATTTCTTAAATACAGGACAAATTCTGGTTTTAAACTTCTTTATAAAAACGGTACTTCTGTGCAGGAAGTTTTTGTGGTTTGTAGCGATAGCCAAGCTTTTGAAAGGCGATTTAAAGAAGCTTATGGACATGAAGCATAGCTTTGTGCATCAGTAAAGGGTCATAGATGCCTATATCTTCAAACAACCATCCGTCACCCCCCGTGATCACTACAGAAAAATCCCTCATATAGGTGTTTTTCAACTCTTCAAGAAAAACTTTTATAAAGCTCTTAGCTTCTTTTAATATGCCTCCAACAACAGCGCTTTGTGTATCTTTACCTAAAAATACCTCAACCTTCTTAAGCTCAAAAGAAGGTATAAGTTCTGCCCTTTGAGAAAGACACTGTAGCTTTGTAGCCAATCCAAGGCTTATAAAACCACCTTCAAATACGCCTTCCACAAGGACATCAAGCACAAAGGCTGTTCCACAGCTGATCACAAGGGAGTTTTTGGAATAAAAACGCCAAGCTCCGTAAAGGTTCAAAAGTCTGTCAATACCTACACTGTTGGTGTCAAAAGTTGCCTTTATTGGTACATCTTTACTCTCTATAAAAACAGCGTTGGGAAAGACCTCTTTTAGTGTTGTGTTTAGAGAAGGCTTCACTGATGCTACATACACCATATCATAATCACCTTTTAAATGTTCCACTTCCTTGTGGGAAAATTTTCGGATAAAGGTGAGGTTTTTGCCGTCATATTGGCAAGCATCAACGCTTGTGTTCCCCACATCAAGAGTGAGAACCTTCATAAACCTTAGCTCCCTCTTGATCCACATCCAAAAGCAAGTATTTTGCTATTATTCCCTCTTCCTCAAAGGCTCTAACCATGGCTTTTCCTATGTTTTCAAAGTTTCTGTTGGAAAAGGAAGCCACAGACGGTCCCGCACCGCTCAAAAATACTGCTAAAGCTCCCTCTTGGTAAGCTCTATCTATAACTTTAAAAAAACCCGGTATGAGTTTTGCCCTGTAAGGTTGATGCAATCTGTCTTTGACAGCTTCTTTGAGAAGATGGTATTCTTTGTTGCACAGACACGCAACCATTAGACTTGCCCTTTGGATATTATTTACCGCATCGGAAAGGCTGACATTTTGCTCTAAAACACTCCTTGCCATACTCGTAGAAAGTTCAAAATCCGGTACAGCAACTACAACTTTTATGTCTTCGGGAAAATCCAGCTTTGTATAGACAAGCCTTTCACCGTCCCAAAGGGATATTACAAAACCACCCAAAAGGGCAGGAAAGAGATTGTCTGGATGAGGTTCCATGCTTAGAGACAATTTCAGTTTTTCTTCTTGGCTTAGCTTTTCACCGTGCAGGACCTCAAAGGCAGTTATGCCACCTATTATGGCGGTTGCAGAGGACCCAAGACCTCTCCCCGTAGGTATGCGATTTTTCTGAACCACTCTTGTGGGCTTTGGATCCTTCCCAAAATATTCGCAAGCTTTTAGGTAAGCCTTCAACAGCAAGTTGTTTTCATCTTTATGTAAGTGCCTTCCTTCTCCCTCTATTTCTACAATAAACCTGTCTGACCTCTCAAAGAAAAATTCGTTATAAAGACTTAACGCAAGCCCAAAAGTATCAAAACCACAACCCAAATTGCTAGTGCTTGCAGGAACTTTTACGCTGAACATGAAAATATTTTACTCCAGCACATTTACGCTTATTACCCTTTTGTATATGTTTGTAAGCTTGTCCCTTTCAAGTAAATTCTTCACTATCTTTTTGACCTTTATATACTTCCCATCATCAAGTAAAATACCGTAAAGTGCATGATAGATCACTATGTCTTTTCCTTCCATACCGCCGTATAACATAACATGCCCTCTGAGAAAAATGAGAGTCCTAAAAGGTGGTAATGTTTCAAGAGTAGTTTTCATCTCTTCGTAACTGTTGAAACCCTCTTTTACCTTTATCCCTATTTGTGATTGTTGCTGAGAGTTTCTGGGAAGCTCAAGTCCAAAAAGGGAAAACACATCTCTAATAAAGGAAGAACAGTCCCAACTACCGTGCATTCCTCCCCAGTCATAAGGCTGTCCCAAAAACCCTTCCAGCAGGCTCTTAACAATACCTTCAGAATACGCAAGATAACCATCGTTAAAACCTTCTGATAGGCTCACTCTATAAGAAGAGCCGTCAGGAAGCAAAACACGATAAAGCTCGCCCTCCTTGTTTAAATAAGGCACTTTGGCACCAAGCCCAAACTCCAAGTTTTTTATGTAAAGCTTTGGCTTTAACACTACAAGAAAGGGTAAAGAAAGCACTTTAAGAAGTTCTTTCTTCTCCTTTATGATAACATCCTTCTTTTTTACCCAGCCCCTCATAAAAGGAGACTGTACATAAAGCCACTCTCTGTCTTTTGAGGTATGAAGTACTGCCAAAGGTGTGAAAGGTTCAAGCAGAGTGTACTGATTTAGGTCTATGTCTTTATTGTTTTTGTATATAGGAAGGTCTGTGGGATACATCTTCATGTTTGTTCTTCTTAGAGTCCAACCAAAGGATACTTCTATCTCTTGCGGAATACCCTCCAGATTTGTATTCTTTACAAAGCTTTTGTCCATAGGTAAAGCATCTTTAAACATCCACTCTTTTACCGTACTTCCCTTCAATTTTTCTGGAAAGTCTGTTATTTTCATAACATAAGGTATGAGGGTATATACTTGGGAGTTTATCTTACTCACCTCAAGGCTTTGGGCTATACTGAAGAGTAATATGAGGAACATAATTACCATACTAACTATATTAACTTTCCTTTCCTTGTCTTTTGCAAAAGAGGAAGTGTTTTATCTGATGGGCACTTACGCTATTATTGACCTGCCAGAAGGCAAAAATCATCAAGCTTACAGATACATGAGAAGTATTGAGGAAAAGCTTTCAGACTACATGGAGACATCGGAGATTTCAGAAATAAACAGAAAGGCAGGATTACAGGAAGTTGAAGTATCACCAGAAACCTTAGAGGTCATAAAAAAGGCTCTTTACATATCCCAGATAACAGAGGGAGCTTTTGACATAACGGTAGGCGCTATAACCATAAGAGCTAAAAGAAACAAGGAAATATCAATGGAAGAGGCTATCAAGCTCGTTGACTACAGAAAAGTTAAGTTAGAAGGCAGTAAGGTATTTTTAAAGGAGAAAAATATGGCTATAGACTTAGGCGGTATAGGTAAGGGATACGCGGTACAGAAAGCTTATGAATATATAAAAACCCCAAAAGGTTTCATATCCATAGCAGGAGATATGAAAGTATGGGGAGAAAAAAGGCTGTTGGCTGTTTACAATCCTATCACTAAGGGCATCCTCATGGAAGCCATAAATAAGAAAGACCTCTGTCTTTCCACCTCAGGAAACTATCTTAGGAATCACATAGTAGGGAAACAAAACCACTTGATTCAGGTGACCGTTGCCTACGGAGATTGCACTATTACAGATGCCTTATCCACCGCGATATTCGCTATGAGCGATGAGCAAAGACAAAGATTCTTAGAAAACCATCAGGACATAGGTATACTGCTTCTCTATAAAGATGGGTCTGTTTATTTCAACAGAACTTTTCTTAACTATTTTGAGCTTATCATCCTCCGAAACTGACTTTTCAAGATTTATTAATCTTTAAACCTGTTAATGAGAAAATATTATTAGATGAAAACTCTAAGGCTGTTCTAAAAATCTACCATAGCCATTAAGCGTAGCTATAGTGCAAGATACCAGACAGAAATAACAAAAATAAGTAAGTCGCAAGCACCCAGAAGTTCCAAAGAATAGCACAGGCAATGG
>JAPYWJ010000040.1 GCA_028276405.1 Hydrogenobacter sp. | reverse complement strand
ATGAGCATGTAATAAAAGGTGCAGAAGGTGTTATTAAAAGCGAGAAAATTAGAAAACTCTTTCTCATAGTTGCAGGTGTGATTATTCATAACATACCGGAAGGTTTTGCGGTAGGTGTATCTTCTGCTTATTCTTTGGAGAAAGGTACCGCAACTGCAATAGCCATAGCTATTCAGGACATACCAGAAGGTCTAATAGTTAGTCTTGTTCTGATGGTGGCAAACAGAGGAATTGCAGTTCCCGTCTTAGTGGGGATAATAAGTGGAATTGCTGAATCCATGTTTTGCTTTCTTGGTTTTTATACTTTCGAGGTGTTTAGTGTACTTCTTCCTGTAGGTTTGGGACTGGGTGGTGGAGCTATGATATACATAACGGTAAAAGAGGTCTTTCCAGAAGTTTATTCCCAAGGTTCCCATGTTGTATCCACCTTAGGCTTTTTAGCGGGTTTCCTTTTGATGCTTCTGCTTGACACTACACTGTAAAAGTATCTAAAATTTTTCAGGCATGTGGCAGGAGTTAATAGCTACAGGTTTCTATTTGGGAAGGTTTAGATACGCTCCAGGCACTTTTGGGACTCTTCTGGGTGTACCTTTGGTGTACTTGTTTGCTTTCAAGTGGTGGCTTGTGCTTTTTGTAGCTTTTTTACTTTACCTGCTTGGTGTCTGGGTATCTGGGTATGTTGTAGAGATGCGAAAAGAAAAAGACCCTGAGGATGTAGTTATAGATGAGGTGTTGGGATACCTTTTGTCTTACACCTTTGTAGAACCTACTTTCAAAACCTTGTTTGTGGGTTTTTTAACTTTTCGCCTTCTTGACATACTAAAGCCCTATCCCATAAAACTTTTTGAAAACTTACCTAAGGGGCACGGTGTTATGGCTGATGATGCAGTAGCAGGTATAATAAACGCTTTTGTGCTATTTTTCCTCTTTCATTAACTTTATGAATTTTGCTCCTGCGAGGATCAGGGTAAAAGACAGATTTATCCATATAAAGAACATAAGTACAGAACCCATAAAACCGTATAGAGGATTTAGCTTGACAAACTTGACTACAAAGATGGAGAAAACTTTATTAAGGGCTAAGAGACAAGTAGATGTAAAAAAGGCACCAGGATATACATCTGTAAAAGTGTACTTTTTAGGTAGAAATAGAGCGTATATTATTACAGTTAGACTAAATATGGCAAAAAAGTTTATTAGGTAGAAAAGGTAGACCGCATGGTTGCCGAGATAAGCCTTAAGTAAAGAGCTTACTATGAAAAACAAAGAAATTACTAAAGTATAGGCGATTACTACCAAAGGTGTTTTTATCCAAAAAGCCCATTCTTTTTCTGATTGTTCCTCGGATAGCGTGTAAAGGAAGGCTTTATGGAGATCTTTTGAAAAACTTACAGAAAAGAAATAAGCTAAGATAAGGGAGAAAACAGAACCCGATGTTCTGTGACTATAAAACTTCATTATTTCAAAAATCACCTTCTCTGTCTGCTTTGGAAAGAACAGGACTGTATAGTTTATCAGCTTATTAAAATCAAAGAAGGGCAGAAAGGAAGCAAAGAAACTGGAAAATAAGAGTAAGGAACCCAAAACCATGGTAAAACTGTAAGTAAGAGCAGACGCATGATAGGCATAACCCTCTGTAATGGATGTGTAGAAAGTGTAAAAAACATACCTGACAATTTTAAATATCCTTAACTTCATATTCCACTCTGTCCCCAAAGGGGCCTCTAAAGACAAACCTATCACCTTCTCTTTCCATCACATACTGAGGCGTAATGGGTACTTTACCTTTCCCACCAGGAAGGTCTACTACATAAGTTGGTATCCCCATACCCGAAATCCTCCCCCTGAGATATTCCATGATCTCAATTCCCTTATCAATACTTGTTCTAAAGTGGATGGCACCTTTTACAGGATCGCAGTGAAAGAGATACTGGGGTTTCACCTTTATTCTCAGCAATCCTCTGAAAAGCTCTAACATGGTTTGTGGTTCATCGTTTATCCCTTTTAGCAAAACGGTTTGATTGTTCACTGGTATGCCTCTACGCAAAAGCCTTTCTATAGCTTCTTGGGACTCTGGTGTTATCTCCTTAGGGTGATTGAAGTGTGTGTTTATCCATATGGGTGAGTATTTTTCCAAAAGATCGAGGAGCATGTTGTCAAAAAAACGCTGTGGTGCTAAAACTGGAAGTCTTGTCCCAAAGCGTATGATCTCCACATGTTTTATTTTCCTAAGCTCAGAAAGTATGTAGTCAAGCTTTTTATAGCTCAAAGATAGAGGTTCCCCTCCAGATATAAGGACATCTCTTATCTCTTCGTGTTTTCTTATGTAATCTATCATGTTTTTAAGCTCTTGCATACTACGAGATCGCTCACCTTGTGAGAATATTCTCTTTCTCATACAATGCCTACAGTAAACAGCACAGAAAGTAGTAACACTCATAAGGACGCGATCAGGATATCTGTGAGTAAGCCCTGCAATAGCACCCTCCTCTTTAAAAGGGTCAGGCTCCCCCATACTTTGGACCTTTGGGTCCATCTCTACAGCTCTAGGTATGCACTGCAATCTTATAGGATCCTGCGGGTCATCTGGGTCTATTAGAGAAAAGTAGTAGGGCGTTATGGCAAGGGGATATATCCCTTTTGTGTTTTCTATGCCTTGGATCTCCTCGGGAAGTAGCTTTATGTACCTTTCTATGGTCTGTACTGTTTTGATACGGTTCTTTATCTGCCAGTTGTAATCCCGCCATAACTCTTCGGGTACTTTTTGGAAAAACCTTCTCATGAAAGACATTATAGCTTTAAGTTTATTTATAATATCCATATGGACCTTGTGAAAAACCACATCATCAAAAACAACACTAAGCTACTTCTAATTGTCCTTGACGGATTGGGAGGTCTTCCCGTAGAAAACGGAAAAACGGAGCTTGAAATGGCCAAAACGCCAAACCTTGACAGGCTTGCAAAAGAGTCCGCCTTGGGTATGCACATACCAGTAGATTACGGTATAACACCCGGAAGTGGACCAGGACACTTGGGAATATTTGGATACAATCCTGTTGAGCATCAGATAGGTAGGGGTATACTGGAAGCTCTGGGTCTTGGCCTTGAGCTCAGGGACACAGATATAGCGGTAAGAGGCAACTACGCAACTGTTGAAGAGTTCAACGGAAAGCTTATAGTAAAGGACAGAAGAGCGGGAAGGATATCCACAGAAGAGAATGTAAGGATCACCCAAAAGCTTGCAAGCGCAGTAAAGAACTTAGGAGATGTGCAGGTGATACTTTCACCCGGTATGGAACACAGGTTTGCAGTAATTCTGAGATTTCCAACGCCACTGCCAGAAGGAAGTGATACACTTCCAGATACAGACCCACAGAAGGAAGGTTATGAACCCATCATCCCTCAAGGTGAGGGAGTAGCCAAAGTGGTAAGGGAGTTTTTAGAAAGGGCTCAGGAAGTGTTAAAAGATGAACCAAAAGCCAACTATGTGCTTCTTAGAGGATTTTCCCGAAAACCTAAGATAGAAAGTTTTGAGGAGAAGTTCGGCTTGAAAGCTTGTGCCATTGCTGTTTATCCCATGTACCGGGGGTTGGCAAGTTTAGTAGGTATGGAAGTTTTTAAAGCAGAAAGCTTGCAAGAACAAATTAAGCTCCTCCAAGACATGTGGGAAGGCTATGATTACTTCTTCTTCCACATTAAAAAAACGGACTCTTACGGAGAGGATGGAAACTGGAGGGGAAAGGTTCAAGTGATAGAAGAGTTTGATAGTCTTATACCTGAGTTTCTAAACCTAAAACCCCAAGTTTTGGTTATAACAGGAGACCATTCCACACCTTCTGTGCTAAAAGGACACTCTTGGCATCCGGTGCCTGTGCTACTACACTCTCCGTATGTTTTAGGTGGGACATCTGAGCGCTTTACCGAAAGGGAATGTCTAAAAGGAGAGCTGGGTATATTTCCTGCTTTTAAACTCATAAACCTCATGTTAGCACACTCGCTTAGGCTTTCTAAGTTTGGAGCGTAAAGCTTATGCTGAGCCTTAACCTGAACCAAGTGAAAGAACTTGCCAAAAACTACAGCGTAATACCCTTATTTGCAGAAGTGCTTGCAGATACAGAAACACCTCTTTCTTTGTTTCTGAAGCTAAAGAAAGAAGGCCATTACAACATACTTTTAGAGAGTGCAGAAGGTGGCAGTAAGTGGGGAAGGTACTCTTTTGTTATAAGGTCTTCTTCGTTTGCCTTTAAATACAGGAAGGGATACGGCGAGGTGTTTAAAAAAGGTAAAGTATGGTGTTTTGAAAGTAAAGATCCGTTAGAAGTCTTAAGGTCCATAATGAAAGATTTGGTTCCTTACAAAGATGAAAGACTGCCAAGGTTTTGGGGTGGGCTTGTGGGATACATAGGTTACGATGTGGTAAAGTGTTATGAGCCAGTAAAGGATGAAAAGCCAGACTCTGTGGGAACATACGACATATTCATGGTTCTTACTGACTTGGTGGTCATACACGATAACCTAACAGGCAAGATAAAAATACTGTCTCCCATCTTTGTAGATACGGATGTTGAGGAAGGCTACAAAAGAGCAAAAGCCAGCATAGAAGCTACTATGGATGACATATTTACAAAGAGTATATTTCCCATAAATTATGAGGAGAAGGAACCCCACCTTTCTGAGTGGCGCCCTAGCATGAGAAAGGAGGAATTTGAAAATATAGTGCTGAAAGCCAAAGAATACATAGCAAAAGGCGACATCATTCAGGTGGTACCTTCTTTAAGGTTCAGTAAAAATTTTGAAGGCAAGCCGGAGGATCTCTATAGGATACTTAGATTTTTAAATCCTTCTCCTTACATGTACTATCTGGATCTGGTTCATGTTAAAGTTATAGGCTCTTCGCCTGAGGTTCTTGTGAGATTGGAAGATGGTAAGGTAGAAACAAAACCCATAGCAGGCACGAGAAGAAGAGGGCTTACAGAGGAGGAGGACAAAGCTTTAGAAGAAGAGCTTTTAAGAGATGAAAAAGAGCGTGCAGAACACTTAATGCTTGTAGACCTTGCAAGAAACGACATAGGAAAGGTATCAAAACCGGGTAGCGTTAGAGTAAAAGAGTTTATGACCATAGAAAGATACTCTCATGTTATGCACATAGTGAGCCATGTGGTAGGTGATATACAAGAAGGGTTGTCTGCTGTAGATGTAATAAAGGCTACTTTTCCTGCGGGGACAGTATCTGGCGCTCCCAAAGTTAGAGCTATGCAGATCATAGAAGAGCTGGAACCAGAAAGGAGAGGTATATACGCAGGGTGTGTAGGTTATATCTCTTTTCAAGGCAATACTGACATGGCAATAGCAATAAGAACTGCAGTAATTAGAGGAGATGAGGTATTCCTTCAAGCTGGAGCGGGTATAGTAGCAGATTCAGACCCTGAAAAGGAATGGTGGGAAAGTGTGAACAAAGCTAAAGCCCTAATGAAAGCAGTTAGTATGGCAGAAACTCAAATAACATAAAGAGAAAGAGGTTTTATGTTGTAGAGTTTAAAAACCTCATGTTTTATCATAAGTTTGAATATCTCTTCGTTTTTGCGCCAAGGTAAGTATTTTCTAATAATTTTCGTCTTTTCTTCCTCTGATAAGTTTTCCCAGAGCCTTTTTACCAACAGGTTTTCCACATGTTTAAGTTTTTCCTCTGCTTCTCTCTCGCTTTGTGGCTCTTGGGGAATATCCTCTTTTGTTATGTAAAGTTTTATCTTTTCCAAATTTTCCATATAGCGCCTTTTCCAATCTATCTTTACTTCCCTCCCTTTTTTAAGAGCCAGCTGATGATTAAGCTGATTTATCTTTCCAAAGGAAAAAAATAAGGGTGTTTTGTGTCTCTTTTCTGGTGGTACGCTCAGATAAAATTCCTTTATACCTTCTTTGACAACTTCCAAAGGATATCCTGCCTCTTCTAAAAAGGACAGGAACCATATCTCTCTTGGGGAAAGATAAAAAACCTCCTTGAGAGAGAGAATGGTGTCCTTGAGCTTTCTGTAATAGCTCATACCTTACACAAGAACCTTAAAGATAAACTTAAGGAGAAAGTCATTTCCAAACACAGTGATTCTTCTTATCTCAAAGAGATTAGGACTTTTTGAAAAAGAACCGTGTTTTGTGGTAAATGCCATAAGATATCCAGCCTGCGCCACCATATCCCTAACCTTTTGATTATAGTCTCCGTAAGGATAGCAAAAGGTTTTTATTTCTATACCCAGTTTATCCTCAAGTAGTTTTTTTGAGTCTTGAATCTCTCTCTTTGCAGATGCTTCGGGTATCTTAGAAAGATAGGGATGTGTAAGACTGTGAGACCCTATTTCTATACCTGCACTTACGAGCTCCTTAAGATGTTGCCAGTCCATTATGGTTTTTTTTACCCTTAACCTCTCGTGGTCCCACTCGTTGAACTTTCCTACAAGACCTGCGGGTACAAAAACCAACGCGGGGATGCCTTCTTCCAGTAAAAAGGGAAAGGCATGCTCCCAAAAGTCCAAGTATGCGTCGTCAAATGTAAGAAGAACCGCTCTATCTTTTGGACTTTCCAGAAGGTCCTGACTTCTTAAAAACTTGTATCCCAAAAGCCTAAGCGTTTTTATCTGTTTTTTGAGGTCCCAAGGTTTCACATACAGTGTTTTGAGTTTTGCATACGATGGTGGTTTGCCTATGTTGTGATAGGTAAGCACCTTCATGCCAATCTTTCCTTTATCATGTACTGTACGAGTTCCTTAGCAGTCATAAACCTTTCAGCGTGGTTATTGCTTAGCATAATACTCAAAAGCTTCTTCATACGTTCTGATAAGTTCTCTTCTATAATATAAAGCCCTTCCTTGTTCCTTCTTAGCTTTTCCTTCTTATCTTGGCATTCAAAGGGATCTTTGCCTGTAAGCATAAAGTGAACTACACAGCCTAAGGAAAATATATCACTGCTTCTGTGTATCTCACCTCTGAACACTTCTGGTGCTATGTATCCTACAGTGCCTTTTACTTCTATAATATTTTGACTACCCCTTACCCTAACAAGTCCAAAGTCGCCGAGTTTCCAGAGTATATCACTGAGCACCTTTTTTCCAAAGATGTTTTCAGGCTTGACATCTCCGTGTATGTAGCCCCTACTGTGCAAAAACTCAAGTCCCCTCGCTACATGTATTAAAACCTTCAGAGCATCGCTTTCCTCAAGCTTTCCCCTGCTCAACACATAGTCTTTAAGGTCGCCCACATCCATAAGTTCGTAGAGGACATAAAGCTCTCCTCTATCCTTCTTGTAAAGATAGCTTTGAAGGGATACGATGTGAGGATGGTTAAGTAAGAGCAGTGTCTGGACTTCTTTCCACAGGTAAGGGAGAACTTCTGGATCCTTTGCTATCTTCAAAGCCATGATTTTTCCTTTGTATCTACCTTTGAGCACTTTTACTTTGTATACTTCTCCAAAAGTCCCGCTACCCAAAAAAGAAAGTACCTGATAAGTGTCCAAAATTACATTATCAGCCATAGGCAGCTTCGTAGAGCCTGTATATATCTTCTGGTGTTGGTTCTACAGGATTTATCTTAAAAGAGTGCCAAGAGAGCATGCAAACATCTTCTGTTAGCTTTTCTATGCTTTCTTTTTTAACACCAAGGGATCTTAAGCTTGGAGTGAGGTTTACACTTTCCAGAAGGTCTAACACTGCATTCACCGCTTTTGATGCTTTTCTTTCGTAGCCCATAGCTTCTGCAAAAAGCTCGTACTTTTCTGGATTTCCCTTGTAATTGAACTCAGTTACAGCAACCGCTAAGGCAGCAAGACCTTCTGCGTGAGCTATGTTAGGGTAGTGAGCGGATAGAGGATGTTCCATGGCATGTATAAGTGCTACTCTCTTTTTGTCTATGGAGATGCCCGCAAGCATGCTTGCATAACTCATCATCTCTCTAGCTTTAATGCTCTCAGGGTCTTTTAGTGCTATGGGTAGCCATTCTTTTATTATCCTTACAGCTCTGATAGCAAGCTCGTCTGCCATAGGATTATAAGCTTTGTTGGTAAAGGACTCAAGGGCATGTATGAAAGCATCTATACCCGTGATGGCGGTAAGGTAAGGAGGCATGGTTTTTGTAAGGACTGGGTCTATCAGAGCTACCTTGGGATAGTTAAGTGAGTGAGAAATAACAAGCTTTTCTTTCCTTATAGGATTGGATATTACGGAGTACCTGTTTACTTCACTACCCGTCCCAGCGGTTGTTGGTATGCATATAACTGGTCTGTTCAAAAAGGGTATAAGCCTTGGTCCTTCTGGATAGTTCACATAATCCCATGCGTATCCTTCGTTAGAAGAGACTATGGACACAGCTTTTGCAACATCCAAGGAACTTCCACCACCAAGACCTATGATAAAATCCACTTTTTCCTTTACCACTATCTGGCTTGCCTCATTTACCTGCTTATCTGTAGGATTTGGTTCTACGCGGTCAAAAACCAAAAGGTCTTTTATACCTGCTTTTTCAAGAGACTCCAAAACCAGATGAAGAGCCCCACTCTCCTTTGCACTTTTTCTTCCGGTAATTATCATAGCTTTAAAGCCGAAACGCCTGCCTATCTCTCCTACCTTTCTGACAGAAAATGTGCCAAATATTATCTCTACCGGAAGGTAGAAATCAAATGTATTCATGCTTCTGTAATGTCTTCTCTTTGTATCTCCATCTCCTCAGGTATAGTCCCTTCAAAGGTGATGGCTGGATATGTAGGTACTATTCCTTCTTCCTCAACCTTTTCTGCACAGTGAGCATGATAGCGTGTCCAAGGTATGGCTTGTAATCTCTCGGGAGGAATTTCCTCACCGCAGTATTCACATATACCGTAAGTCCCCGCATCCATCTTTTGCAAGGCATAGTCTATTTCTCTTAGCATGAAAACTTCCCGAGTAGATAGATTGTCCAACAACTCTTGAGTGTAAGTCATTTGGCTAATGTCCTCAAGGTCTCCGGGCTCTTTTACCTCTTCTCCTATCCTTGCTTGCGTGTCCTCTTTTTTGCGATACCTCTCTAAGATCTTGGCTTTCTCTTCAAGCAACTTAGTTCTCAGATTATCAAGCATCTCTTTTGTAAGCATGTTTTGTACC
>JAPYWJ010000009.1 GCA_028276405.1 Hydrogenobacter sp. | reverse complement strand
TGGTAGATTTTTAGAACAGCCTTTGTGAAGACTTGACAGGACTCCTATTTTGGACTATACTAATAGACCGATAATCAAAGAACCTAAAATTGGAGCAACCCGAAGTTAAACCTGTGGAGAGGCAAAAGCCTCTGTAAAGCAGGAAGCTTCTATTTTATAAGGTGGAGTAGTTGACCATATGGACATAGTAAAAACATACAGGCTCATACCCATTGAGGAGGACCAACACCGTATAAGACTGCTTGTTCCCAAAGGTTATGATGTCTTTTCTGTGGAAGAAATAAGGTTTATCACTGGTAAAAGCGTTGAGGTGTTGGAAGTTGAAGAAGAAGAGTTTTCCAAAGAGCTACAAAAGAGGCTTGCACAGGAAGATGTATATATAGAAAATGCTGCGGAAGAAGACAGAGAGCAAAAGGATATACTTCTTGAGGAGGAAAAGAGCCCAGCGGTAGGTTTTGTGAACTCTGCACTTATAAAAGCTACCACCCTTTCTGCTTCTGATATACACATAGAGCCTTACGAAGATGTGTCCTTTGTGAGGTTTCGGCTTGATGGAAGACTTCACGATTACATGAGTATACCCCTCTCTCTGCATGAATCTGTCATTTCACGCATAAAGGTACTTGCCAACTTGGATGTTGCAGAAAGGAGAGTTCCTCAGGATGGAAAGATAAGAGTCAGGATAGGTAAAAGGGATTTGGATATAAGGGTATCCATAGTTCCTACCACTTTTGGAGAAAGAGCGGTGCTTAGACTACTTGACAGATCTGGAAGTATGCTAACTCTTGAGGAGCTGGGACTTTCTTTACATGATCTTGAAAAGGTAAAGAGACTTGCCAAAAAGCCCTACGGCATAGTGTTAGCTACGGGACCTACAGGCGCGGGGAAAAGCACAACCCTATATGCCATGATCCTCCATGTAAAAAGTCCTGAGAAGAACATAATAACCATAGAAGACCCACCTGAGTATCAGGTAAAGGGAGTTAGCCAGATACAGGTAAATCCAAAGGTGGGACTAACCTTTGCCAGCGGGCTAAGAGCCATCCTAAGACAAGACCCGGACATAATAATGGTAGGGGAAATAAGAGACAGCGAAACAGCTCAAATAGCGGTTCATGCGGCGCTCACAGGACACTTGGTGCTTTCCACGCTGCATACTAACGATGCACCCTCTGCCATTACTAGGCTTTCTGATCTAGGCATAGAGCCCTTTCTTATAGCTTCTTCTTTGGAAGGTGTGCTTGCCCAAAGGCTCGTGAGAAAAGTCTGTGAATATTGCAAAGAACCTTACGAACCTACACAGGAAGAACTATCCCAGCTTGGACTTGAAGGAACATACCTTTTTTATAGAGGTAAGGGATGTGATATGTGTATGGGAACAGGTTATAGGGGAAGGACAGGCATTTACGAAGTTTTGGAGCTTAGCTATGACCTAAAGCAACTCATTATAAAAACTCAAGATGCCAACGAAATAAGAAAGAAAGCCAAAGAGTCAGGCTTTAGAACCATGTACGAGGACGGCATTGAAAAGGTTATAAAGGGCATAACAACACCTGAGGAACTCATAAGAGCGGTAAAAGTGGAAGAATGATATACACGGCAGTGGATGGGAAAAAGACATTCAGTGTTGAGAAGCAGTTTTTGAAGAACACATGGAACCCTACACAAAAAACAGGCAGAAAAATATGTGTAATACCTTCGGACTTTTGCTTGGTGAGAATAGAACAAGCCTTTTCAAGAAAGATAAGCCATATAAAAAACTTCTATGCCCTTGATGTGGAACAAAAGTACGGAAAGGTAAATTGGGATTTATCCGTATATCAAGATAAGGTTTTCTTAGGGGTGTATAGGGATTACCCTTCTAAAGACTGCATTAATGTAGAACTTGAGGTATTTGCTCTTACAAGAGTTTTGCAAGTAATGGGTTGTGAAGATGCCTATCTTTTAGACATGGGAAGAAGAAAAACTACTATAGTAAGCATAAAGGGAGGTTTGCTACATGCTTACCGTGTTTTGATGAAAGGAGGAGACTTCCTCACACAGATTATCGCTGAGACAAGAAACTTAGACTTTCAAAGAGCAGAGGAGCTAAAGAAAGAAAAAGGTTTAGACCTTGAAGAAGCCAAAAGGGGTATACAAGAGATACTAAGCTCTTTGGGTTTTAACCTAACGGACAAGCAAGTGCTTTTAAGCGGTGGTGGTTCCAAGATAAAAGGAATAGAGGAGCTTTTCTCAAAAACTCTTAAAAATCATTACTGTGATCCTGCCCTTAACACAGCTTTTGGTGCAAGTCTAAAGTTTTTTGTTAAAAACCCATACCCAGACTTTGTGGAAAGAGAAATTTCAAAGGAACAGTTAAAGACAGCATCCCTGCTGGCAGGGTCAAGTGTTTTGCTTTTCTTGGGGTCTTACATTTTGACGGGCATGCTTTGGTCTTGGGATGGTTTGAGAAGTTTGGAAAGAGAAGAGTTTAAAAAAACCTTTCCAGGCACGCCCATAGTGTCCCTTTACGATCAGGTAAGGTCAAAGGTTTCTGCAGAAGAACCCTACGAGCTTACAAAGAAGCTTTCAGAACTTCCCCAGAAGCTAAAGCCAGATATAAAGGTCTACTCCATAGAGTTTTCAAATGGGATATTGACTATTAGTGGTGAAGGTAAAGAAGAAGTAGTAAACCAGATAAATCCTCAGAAGATAAAGAAAACACCTACAGGAAGCGTAGAGTTTGAGCTTGAGATAAAGTAAAATGCGGAAGATCCTTATGCTTATGGGACACTCCGCCGGTATTGGAGACATGCTAAGAGGTAGTGCAAGTTGGAGAGCCTTAAAAAACCACTTTCCTGATGCGGAACTTCACCTTTTGTTTCTCACCAAAGACAAAGGAGCGGTCTCGGAAAGGCTCATATCAAGACATCAACTACTCTCTTCCTTTCATGTTATAGACAAAAACATTAAAGGTATAAGCGATTGGGTTAGATTATTCAAGGAGTTTGACCGTGTTGTAAAAAGGGTAAGCCCTGACTTTATTATTGACTTTGAGCCTCATGGTCTTAAGTCTTCGTTCCTTTGCCTTTACGCAAAAGTAAAGTACGGTATAAGGTCTTTGGGAGTTGCAGAGATACCCTTTAGAAAATACTTTTACAGCATCTCATCAGAACCATCA
This sequence comes from Hydrogenobacter sp., assembly GCA_028276405.1. Taxonomy (GTDB): domain Bacteria; phylum Aquificota; class Aquificia; order Aquificales; family Aquificaceae; genus Hydrogenobacter. Next base: position 37,093 of record JAPYWJ010000009.1, on the reverse strand, counting down.
AGAAAACTCAAGATACGGGATTACACAGACAGGTACTTTGTAGTTTTGAAGGCTTTGGGTATAGAAAGAGGAGGCATTCCTATAGAGCTTGAAGAGACACCAGAGGCGGTAAAGTTTAGAAATAGCTTTAGAAAAAGATTTTCCATTCCTGAAGACAAGGAGCTTATTGGTCTTAATATAGGTTGTGGTACACCAGATGCACTTTGGAAGAGGCCTAAACTGAGTCTTTTGAGAGAAGTTCTAAAGCAGTTGCAGGAGAAAACCAACGCGCTCTTAATTTTAACGGGTGCGAGCTTTGAAAAAGACATAAACCAAGAGTTTCTCAAAGACTATCCTCTACCTGCTATTGATCTTGCAGGACAAACAGATATTTTAGAACTTCCGGGACTTATAAAGTCTTGCAGGCTTTTTGTGTCTACAGACAGCGGACCTTACCACATGTCAGTGGCTCTTAGAGTGCCTACATTGGCTGTGTTTGTAAAAGACTTTCCTTATTCTTACCATCAACATTCTTGGGTGTCGTGTAATGTTCTGTCTTCAGAAAAGGACATACCTCTTTTAGTAAAAGAAGGGCTAAAATTATATGAAAACTTTAAAAAGAAAGACTAGGATTCCCAATAAGGAATGTAAAAACACTAAACTGAACCCCGTGGGAAAGTCAAACTTAAAGGACAGCAAGATGCCAACAGTGTTTATTACTGCTCCGTAAACCCACGCAAAAACCAGCCCCTTTCCCAAAAGCTTAGTCACAAGAGCGGGAGAAACAAGCATGGAAAAAACAATCAGCACACCCACTAATTTCACTGAACTTGTCACTGTTAATGCAAAAAGTACAAAAAAAGATAGCTCTTTAAGAAGTCCCTTTAAAAAACGAGACCTAAAGTAAAGCAAAAAACCCAATACACTGTAGATAAAAGCTGTTTTGATGACTTCTTCTTTTGGGACAAAGAGTATGTCTGTTGCTATCAAGTTCATGAAGTCTTCTGTGCCGTGAGGAGATTTGGAAAGTATAAGCACAACGGAAGAAAATCCAAGGGCATACAAAAGACCTATAAAGGCTTCTGCGTAATCCTTTTTTCTCTGGGAAAGAGCTATCAAAAGACTAGAAAAAAGAGCAAAAACCAAAGCGATCGTATAAGAGGGTTTTTCGTAGAGAAAAAGAGAAAGGGCAAGCCCCACAGCAGAGGCTTGCGCTATGGCTATGTCGGTAAATATAATCCCCCTTTCTACGATTTGCATACCAAAGTAAGCGTGGATACCAAGAAGCACAAGGGAAAGAAGAAGAGATTGAAAAAGGATATCCGTCATGGGTTTAACCTCCTTAGGATCTCATCAAACAGTGAGAAAAGGTTATTGGCTTCTGGCACCGCACCCACATCGTGAGGCAAAATAACCATTCTGGCGTTTAGTTTTTTAGCTACATACTCCGCGGTCCTCTTTTCATGATAGACATCCTGAAGGATAAACTTTACCCCCTGTGCCTGAGAGATGAGACTTTCTATATGCTTGGCGGTTGGAGGGATGCCCGGAAGGGGCTCCAAAGTGCCCACCAACACCATTCCGTATCTGCTCAGGAGATAGTCGTAGAGTTTGTGGTATTCAATAACCTTCACACTTCTGAGCTTTGAAAAACCCTTATCCCACACTTTTAGCTTTGCGTCCCATCTTCTTAGAAAGTCCTCAAGGTTTCCTTTGTAATAAACACAGTTGCCTTCGTCAAGTTGGCAAAGCTTGTCTTTTATAACCTCTGCCAGTATTGGTATGTTGTGGGGGTCAAGCTGATAGTGAGGGTTCCCCTCTGGATGGACATCTCCCATGGCTCTTGAAACGCTTACTGGCTTTTCTATGATCTTCACAAACTCTGATAAATCCAAAAGGCCTTGCCTTCCGGGTTGGATTTTGGGATTGTTGGATTGTTGTAAAAGAGGTGGCAAAAAGCCCACCTCAAGGCTTGCCCCCTGCATTATAAGAAGGTCTGCGTCTCTCATCTTGGCTATGTGGGAGGGCTTTGGCACCACAAAGTGGGGGTCATCCGTTCCTTTGGCGATCACATATATGCTCACTCTGTCTTTTCCTATCTCCTTTACCAGCTCTCCGATCCAAGGGTAAGTGGCAACCACCTTTAGGTTTGCAAAGCTAAAGCTAAAAAGTAGTAAAAGTATGGCTAACATTCTCATGGCTATACCTCCTTAGAAAGGATGGGCACCGTGGGCACCTATGGCAAAGTTAAACTGCAAAATGACTTCATTGACGGTCTTACGACTTCCATCCTGGAAGAATGCCCTGTTTTGTCCCACCTGTAGCCTTATGCGGGAGAACTCGGTGGGATTGTATTCCAACATGGCGTAGTAGGCAGGAAGGTTATTTGACAGGTTTATCTTTACCCCATTCTCCTTCACATCGTTTTTGTTTATGAGATTGTATTGAAAACCAGTCCTCCACCTTTGGGCAAACCTCCAGACCACCTGAGAGTAAAAGCCTCCTTGCTTTTTCTTGATGCTGGGTGTTATCAAGTTTCCAGCATCATCGTATGCGTATCTGGTTCCCTCTTGATCTCTGTAGAGGTATTCCCCTTGAAAGGAGATGTACCTGTAAGAGTCTAAAAAGTATTTGGCGGTTAGGTCAAAGCCGTAAAGCTTGGTCTTTCCTGCAAAGGCATGGGGGTCTTCATCATCAAGGTGGTTTATCCTAGTGTGCCCCGTTGCAAAGGAAAGCCCAGTCAGGACAGAGAGATCACCCACATCAAAGGAGGTCTTTACAAAGCCCACATAAAGGTTTGGCTTTTTGGTGTCTCCTATGGTTATATCGGTTCCTGAGCCATCCTTTTTAGTATTCACCTTAAACCCTTCTGTGCCAAAGCTTTGCTCGTTTTCTCCCTGCAAAACTTCCACGCCAAAGAGCAAGTAAAAGGGTGTGGGTGCCAGCCAGTTTAATTGAACTCCCTTTTCCTTTAGTCCGTCATCTCCCAAGAAGACTTTATAAACAAGGGGTTGGTTGGCAAAGTCCCACACATGGGGATGCTGGGCGTTTAGCCTTCCAAAGGAGCTTCTGAACTTTCCAACCTTGAACTGAAAGCCAAAGGGAAGTCCTCTGGTGACTGCGTAAGCTTCTTCAACTTCTGAGCCATCTTCGGAGAAGGGAATGGTTGCATACAGGTCAAAGTATGGGTCCACGGGGGCATACAGATAAAGCTCTGCGTAGTTGAGGTTAAAGCCTCTATTTTTATTGAGAATACCATGTTCTTCACTCCCATGCCTATGATAAAGCCCAGGAATTTCTAAGCGTTTGAGCTCTTGGTCGTTTTTGTTCCTTCCCACAAGGGAGGTATCCACTATAAGGGAGAGGTCAGGAAGGAAAGCGGTTTGCCTGAAGGGGTATACTTGAAAAGCCTTTAGCCTTTCCTCATACTTAGCTCTGAGTTGTAGTGTTCTGTCGGCGGGTGCTGGTTTTTGTTCTTCTTTGACTTCCTCCTTAGCTTCTGACTTTTGCTTTTCTAAGGCTTCTATCTTCTTTTCAAGCTCTCTTATTTGCCTTCTTTGTTCCTCAAGCTGACGCTTTAGTTCTTCTAAGCTCTCTTGGGCAAAGGCAAAGCTAAAGATGGATAGTAAAAGCAGAGTTTTTTTCATGGTTAACACCTCCTGAGGTTTTTTAGGAAAAAAAGGGTCTGTGGAAAGCCTTAGCCCACAGGAGGTGCCCGGATGGGATAGTTATGGGGTATTTCGAGCTTTGGGGTGGTTTCTTGGGTTTTTTCCTTCTCTATAAAAAGGACAAGACTTTCAAACCTTGGCTGGAGTTTTACATCCTCTTTGTGCTGGGGTTGATGTTGGATTATACAAAGTTGGCAATCCTGGTGGAGCTGATGGTCTTTGTGATGGTGCTCTAAGGTCTTAAAATCCACAAACAGAAGCAGGAAAGAAAAGAGCAGAGGTGCTAATCTTCTCATACTTTGGCTATAATTATAACACACTTAATTATATAAAACTTCTTACGCACTCCCACATGGCTAGAGCTCCAGCGGAAGATACATTCAAAGAGTTTATCTTCCCCACCATAGGTATGGATACCACTGTATCAGATATGTCCAATATGTTTTTGGAAACACCTTCTCCTTCTGACCCTAAAACTAAGGCACAGGGCAACGGTATAGAAAAGCTTCTTATATCTTTTCCTCCTCTTTCTACAGATATTATCCAACCCCCTTGCTTTTTGAACTCCCTCAAAGAATTTGAAAGGTTAGCAACTTTTGAAAGCTTAAGGTAAAACACTGCACCCGACGAAGCTTTTGCCACTACTTCATTTATAGGGCTTGATCTGTGAGTGGGTAAAAGAGCTCCCACTCCACCAAAAACTTCACAAGTTCGTAAAAGATTTCCTACATTTTGTGGGTCTGTAATGTGGTCAAGAACCAGAAAAAAAGAGTTTTTCTCTATGGCATTTCTAAAAATCTCCTCAGGTGACACATACTTTATGGGGCTTATGATAGCAAGAATGCCTTGGGTTTTTTTTGTACCTGCGAGCTCTTCTATCTTTTCCCTTGGAACTTTTTGTAGCTTTATACCTTTCTGTTTGCAGAGCTTTACCACCTGATAAGGTGGATGGGAGTCATGAGCTACAAGCACCTTCTCTATATCTTTGTCAGACCTTAGAGCTTCTATCACCGGATTCTTTCCATAAACTATCATTCCTTAGCGATCACACCTCCACCTAAGAGTACATCTCCCTCGTAAAAGGCGCACACTTGTCCGGGAGTTATGCCCCAAACTCTTTCTTCAAACTCCACGAAATAACCACCGTCCTGGGTTTCCCTTATGTCTCTTACTCTGACAGGTTTTGACCTGTAGCGCACCACCGCATACACATCTCCCCACTCCTTTATGGGTAGGTGTGCGTTCAAGTATAAGAGCTTTAAGCTATTTCTGTAGAGCTCATCTTTTTCTCCCACGATTATCCTGTTGTTTTGTTCGTCTAGGTCTATCACATAAAGGGGTTTACCAATGGATAATCTAAGGCCACGCCTCTGTCCTATAGTGAAGTTGTATATGCCCGTGTGTTTTCCCAACACCTTGCCTTGAGTGTCTGTTATGATACCTTCTTTAGTGTCCACAAAATCTCTGAGAAACTCACCTGGCTTTTTACCCATAAGAAAGCAAACTTCTTGAGAGTCCTTCTTTTGGGCTACTGGCAAGTTATACTCCTGAGCTATCTTCCTAACCTGGTCCTTTGTGTAAGACCCAATGGGAAACTCAAGAAGTTCAAGGACATCTCTTTCCATTAGCGCAAGAAAGTAAGATTGGTCTTTGTTCCTATCTTCTGCTTTTGCTACCATCTTTCTTCCTCTGTACTCCAAAATCTTTGCATAATGACCTGTGGCAAGCTTGTCTATCTGAGCTACCTCCCTCAGATACTTTGCCAAAAAACCCGTCTTTACATCTCTGTTGCATACCGCACAAGGATTTGGAGTTTTACCCTCCAAGTATTCTTTTACAAAGTAGTCAATGACCCTGCTTTTAAATATCCTCTCCCAGTCCAAGGTTATGTGAGGTATACCAAGTTTTTCAGACACTTTAGCTGCATCCTTAACATCTTGCGGCGAACAGCAAACCCTGAGATCATCTACACTGCAACTCTCTGGAAGGGTATGAAACCTTAGAGTCACACCTATAACTTCGTACCCCGCAAGTTTCATAAGAAGAGCGGACACGCTACTGTCCACTCCTCCACTCATACCCACCGCTACTCTCATTATCTATTTCTCCTAAAAAAATCTCTAATATAATCAAGGACTTCCTTTTTTAAACTGTAAGAGGTTAGAAGCTCTTCCTTTTGTAGCACCAAATCCACCCCCTTGGGTATCACTTGGTAAGGTTTTTCCCCATCCTTTAGTATGCCCAAGGAGTATGCACCCAAAAGGGTATGTCTTACATCTTCCGCTATGCCTATCATCACTTGATCAAAGCCGTACTTCTTATAGAGCTCTTCCCTTTCTTGGTCCTTCTTATTCAAAAGGGTGCTTGCAAACATGCATATCTTAGCCCATGTTGTAAGGGTTTTTCCCCACTCTTCTTTTGGCAGAGTCTCCAGCTCCATGTGTATGTAGTTAAGCAGGTATTTAGCTAAGTATTCTCGTGCAGACTCTACATCTTCAAATCCCCAAACCTTGGTCATGGATTATAAATTTAAACGCTAAGAGAAGACTCGGTAGATAACTTTCTGTATTTTTCCCATTCTTCAGGAAACTTCTTCATGGTTTGTCTTATGAGCCTTCCTGCCACTGCACCAAGACCACATATGGAAGTAGGCTGTATGAACCTGTTTACAAAATCAAAGCCTTCCCAGTCCCCTTCTGTTGCCGTGCCTTGAATTATCCTATGCAGTAGGTTTGCCTGTTCGTAGGTGCCTACCCTACAGGGTGTACATTGCCCACAACTCTCATGAGCGTAAAACTCCGCCACCTTTAAACACATCTTAACTACATCATCTTCCTCTGTTAGCACTATCACCGTTCCTGTTCCTCCAAAACCGAAGGGTGAATAGTCCATGGGCGTATCTAACTCTTCCCAAGAAAAACAATCAAGCGCACCAGAAAACACAGCCTTAACTTTCTTGTTATTTATAGTCCCTCCTGCATACTTGTAGACTACTTCTCTTAAAGTGGTGTTCATGGGAAGTTCATAAACACCAGGTTTTTTAACCTTACCACTTACAGGAAAAAGCTTTGGTCCGGGATAATCACTGGGTCCCATGTATCTGTAGTCTTCCCAACCGAGCTTTATGATGAAAGGTATGTTGCACAAGGTTTCTACATTGTTAACTACTGTGGGCTTTCCAAAGAGTCCATACTGCACAGGGAATGGGGGTTTGGTACGCGGAAAACCTCTCTTGCCTTCAAGAGATTCTATCAAAGCGCTTTCCTCACCACATATGTAAGCACCCGCACCCCTTGCCACATATATTTCAAGGTCAAAACCACTTCCCAGTATGTTCCTTCCCAAAAAACCCTTCTTTTTTGCCTCTTCTATGGCATCCCTAAGTATGTAGTAGCCTGCGGGATACTCCCCTCTTATGTATACAAAAGCTTCGTTAGCACCAATAGCATAGGCGGATATGATCATACCTTCTATCAGAAGGTGAGGATCTCTTTCTATGAGCACTCTGTCTTTGAATGTCCCAGGCTCTGACTCATCCGCGTTGCATATGAGATACCTGGGAGCAGGATTTTGAACCGCGAACTTCCACTTTTTGCCAGTAGGAAAACCTGCACCACCGCGACCTCTGAGCTGGCTTTTGTCCACCCATTCTATTATCTCCTGAGGGTCCATATTAAGTGCCTTCTCAAGAGCTTGATAACCTCCGTCCCGCAGATAGTCTTCTACGGTATGCACCCTGGGTTTTTTTGCTCTTCTTAAAAGCATATCCAAAGTGGTTTCCGTGTATATGTTAGGCATAACGGGATAGGATCTCATGGAGTTTCTCCTTACTCTCAAATTTGTAAGCGTCCTCGTCTACCATAAAAAAGGGTGCTTCACTGCACGCACCTAAGCATTGAACCGCTATTAGCTTAAAACGTCCATCTTTAGTAGTTTGACCAAAATCTATACCCAAAAGCTCTTTAATGGCCTTAATTAGCTTGTCCTTGTTCATAAGCTCACATACTATGCTTACGCACACCCTTATCCTGTGCTTTGCAGGCTGACCCCTATCAAACATGTCGTAGAAAGACACCACATTCTCCACATGGTTTAGTGGCAAGCCAAGAAGTTTGGCAACCTCCTCAAGAGCAAACTGGGGTATGTGCCCGTAATAGTTTTGCACCTCGTGAAGGCACATAAGTATAGCCTGTTCTTTCTTAGGAAAGTAATCCGCATGCTCCTTTAACCTGCTAAGAAGACCCTCTTCCAACATGGTATTAAAATTATAAATTATTTCCCTTAGCATCTTCTTCTAAACCTCACCGTCTTAATATCTTTTTCCTCTCTCTTTTCCTTTATGCTCCTTGTGCCTTCAGTAAAATGGGACTTTTCTACTTTAAGAAGATGATAACTGGTTTCAAAGGCTGATTCCAAGTCATAAACCTTCGTGTTCTTTATGCTCTCTGGCACCATGTGATAATCTCCGCTTAGTATATACTCCGCTATTTGCATGGCTTTGGGTGAGAGTAATACCTCTTTCAGATATTCCTCCTTTCCTAACCTCATAAGACCTAACAAAAATACTTTTTCTGCATAAGTTAAATCCAAAGCTTCATCTTGCTCTTCTACCTTTTGAACCTTGGGTATCTGCTCATAAAGAAGGCTTACAGGAAGGCCTGAAACGGAGCTTACTGACTTTATAAGCTCGTGCTGATAAACCTTGTCCTTTACAAAACCTGCATAATAAAGAAAGTCCTTCAGAGCGGAGTTTTTACCTTCCTTGATCTCTTCTATCAAATTCTGGAATATGTCTTGCGCATGCTGAACAAGTGTGTGTAAACCTTCTTTGTCTTTTCTTACCATAGTGTCTGGGTCTTCACCTTCTGGAAGGTACGCCACCTTTACATTAATACCTTGGGAAAGCAGGTGAGGGGTTGCAAGTCTTACCGCTTTTTTCCCCGCATTATCACCGTCAAAAAGTAGCACTGCGTTTTTTGTGTATTTGGAGAGAATGATGGCATGATCTTGGCTAAAAGATGTGCCTAAAGGTGCCACAGTATTCTTGTAGCCTTCTTGATGCATAGCGATCACATCAAAATAACCTTCAACTATAACTACAAATCCCATCTCCTTTATGTATTCCCTTGCTTGGTGCAAGCCAAACACAACAGACCTCTTCTTAAAAAACTCGCTCTCCGGTGAGTTTATGTACTTGGGCTGTCCTTCCTGAAGGAGTCTCCCACCAAAGGCTATGTAGTTTCCCCTTTCGTCTCTTATAGGTATTATGATTCTTCCTGCAAAGAGATCTCTATAGAGCCCTTCATCGAGCTTGATCAAGTTTCCTGTCTTTTCGTAAGCATCAAGAACGCCCTCTTTTTTAAGAAAGCTTACCAAGTCTTCAGAGGAAGGGGAATATCCCAACATAAACTTTTGAGCGCTTTTTGAAGATATACCTCTACTTTTGAGATAATCTACAACCCTAGGTACACTTCCAAGAGCGTTGTGATAATAGTTCGCTACCAGCTCAAGAATTTGAAGCATTTTAGTAGATCTCTTAGTTTCTTTTAACTTGATGGGAATGTTGTACCTTTTTGCAAGCTTTAGGAGAGCTTCCGAGTAGCTTATGTTTTCGTACAAAGAGACAAACTTTATGGCATCACCACCTACACCACACCCAAAACACTTGAATATACCCTTTGAAGGTGATACGAAAAAAGAAGGTGTATCGTCTGGGTGGAAGGGACATCTCGCACTGTAATTACTTCCCACCCTTTTGAGGTCTATGTAAGAGGATATGACATCCACGATATCTATCTTTTTAAGAATATCCTCTCTGTGGGGCATGGTTTATAAATATAGGGTAAGATTATTATAATGCAGAGCTTTCTTGTTGCTGGGTGTGCTGGATTCATAGGCTGGAAGGTTTGTGAAAAGTTGCTCCAAAAGGGGCATAAGGTAGTAGGTATAGATAACCTTAATGATTACTACGATGTTAAGCTCAAAGAGTACAGACTGGACCTTCTTAAAAATTACGAGAACTTTACCTTTTATCAAACAGACATAGAAGACCTCCCTTCCCTTAGGGAAGTGTTTAAAAGGTATACTTTTGATGCTGTAATAAATGAGGCAGCAAGAGCAGGAGTGAGGTATTCCATAGAAAACCCTTTTGTGTATATGACCACTAACGCTCTTGGGACGCTGAACCTTCTTGAAATGTGTAAAGAGCATGAGGTAAAAAAGTTTGTCCTTGCTTCTACCTCTTCTCTATATGCAGGACAGCAAATGCCTTTCAAAGAAGACCTTCCTGTAAATACACCCATATCTCCCTACGCAGCTTCCAAAAAGTCCGCAGAGGTTATGGCTTATACCTACCATTACCTTTACAAAATAGATGTATCTGTAGTTCGCTACTTTACCGTTTATGGACCGGCAGGAAGACCAGATATGAGCATTTTTAGGTTTATCAAGTGGGTTCTTGAGGGAGTACCCTTGCAGATCTTTGGTGATGGTAGTCAAAGCAGAGACTTCACTTACATAGATGACATAGCAGAAGGCACTATTCTGGCTCTTAACACGGTAGGCTATGATATATTCAATCTTGGAAGCAACAAACCTCACAGTCTTTCCTATGTTATTGAGCTTATAGAAAGATATACGGGCAAAAAGGCTCTTTTAGAATACGGAGAGTTTCACAAGGCAGACATGAAAGCTACTTGGGCTGACATAGGAAAGGCTAACAGAGTTCTAGGATGGATGCCAAAAGTTAGTCTTGAAGAGGGTATAAAGAGAACCGTTGAATGGACTGTTGCCAACTGGAACTGGTTAAAGCATGTGAAACTCTGACTTTTTTACAAACTCGCTTACTCTTTTGGCTATGCCTTCTGCAGATATACCTACCAAGTCCCTGAGTAAGTTTTGATTTCCGTGTTCTACAAACTTATCCGGAAGACCTATGAGTAGCGTCTTTTTTAATATGCCTTTCTGAGAGAGCCACTCAAGAACTCCGGAACCAAAACCGCCAACCACAGTGTTATCCTCTACCGTCACAAAAAGGGGATACTTTTCACACAGATGCGTAAGAAGGACATGGTCCATGGGCTTCACAAAGCGTGCGTTGATAACACCCGCTTTTATGCCTTCTTTGCTAAGAAGTTCAGCCGCCTTTAGTGCCTGATATACAGTGTATCCCACTGCAAGAATGACTATATCTTCCCCTTCTGATAAAACTTCCCAGCTTCCTACGGGTATCTTTTTAAAACCTTCTGTAGGCACTCCGTAAGCTGGACCTCTCGGATACCTTACCGCAAAGGGTCCCTTCCACTCAAGAGCTGTATAAAGAAGGTCTCTGAGCTCTTGTTCGTCCTTTGGAGCAGAAACTACCATGTTGGGAACGCATCTAAGATAAGAGAGGTCAAAAACCCCGTGATGTGTTGGTCCGTCATCTCCTACAAGTCCTGCTCTGTCTATAGCAAACACCACATGAAGGTTCTGAAGAGCTATATCGTGGATCACCTGATCGTAAGCTCTCTGTAGAAAGGTGGAGTAATAAGCAGCTATAGGTTTAAGCCCTTGAGCAGCGAGTCCTCCGGCAAAGGTGCACGCATGCTGTTCTGCTATACCTACATCAAAAAACCTGTTGGGATACTTCTGACTAAACTCTACCAGCCCAGATCCCTCCTTCATGGCAGGTGTTATAACTACTAGCTCGGGAAACATTTCTGCAAGTTCAACTACTGCTTTACCAAAAACAGAGGTCCATGTAGGGGGTAAAGGTTTTTTTATAAACTCTCCTGACTCCCTTTTGTAAGGAGCCACACCGTGCCATGTGACTGGGTCGTTTTCTGCTGGCTTGTAGCCTTTACCCTTTTTGGTGTATATGTGGAGAAGCACAGGATCCTCTATGAGCTTTATATTCTCAACAGTCTTTTCAAGAGCGGAAAGGTCATGACCGTTTACTGGTCCTATATAATTAAAACCTAGCTCTTCAAATATTATTCCGGGAGATATGAGTCCTTTTAGAAATTCCTCAGTAAGCTTGACTATTCTACTAGCACCGCTTATGTGTTCTAGCAGATGCTTTACTTTTTGCCTTGTTTCTTGAACAAATCTTCCGCTAAGAATCTTACTAAGATAAGTGGATATGGCACCTACATTAGGAGATATGGACATCTCATTATCATTGAGTATCACTATAAAGCGTTTAGGTCTGAGATGTCCCGCATTGTTTAAAGCTTCAAAAGCCATGCCAGCGGTCATAGCACCATCGCCTATAACTGCAACCACATAACCTTCTTGACCCAGCAAGTCCATCGCCTTTCTAAAACCGAGCGCTGCAGAAATGGATGTGGAGCTATGCCCTGCACCAAAAGCGTCGTATAGGCTCTCTTCTCTTCTGAGAAAACCCGATATACCACCATACTGCCTTAGGGTGGGGAAGCTCTCTTTTCTGTCTGTGAGTATTTTCCACGGATACGCCTGATGTCCAATATCCCAAACTATTATATCAGAAGGGGGATTAAAAGCTCTCAAAAGAGCTATAGTAAGTTCTACAACTCCAAGACCGGGAGCTACATGCCCACCGTTTTTTGCTGTCACTTCCAGTATGTAGTCTCTTACCTCTTGTGCAAGTTCTATCAGCTCTTGATAAGACATATACTTTAAGTCTATGGGACCTGTGTATTCTTTGAGTATACGGTACCTATCCAGCATAGCTTATGAATATAGGACTTTTACGAGAAAAATACAAGCCTTAGCATCCACCCAGTAAAAAGCTGAAAGAGTACCAGAAGGACCCCAACTATACTCACCAATAGCCCTTTCTTACCTGCGTTTTCTCCCTTGAACCATAAAAAGAGGAAGGAAAAAAGTGTATAGAGTAAAAGAAGTATGCCGTTCCACTTGTGAGGAAACATCCAAATAAAGGGAGCTTTAGACTGCACCAAAGGCACAGCAGAGACCGAAAATCCTCCAAGCACGGATAATAACGCTACCACTATAAGAAACCCGTGTAAGATAAGTGCGTATTTAAAACCTTGACTATTTTTTAGCAGACTTAAACTGAGAATATAAAGCACAAAAACTACAAGGGCTAACAGTACAGTAGCATAAGCAAAAAGCGGGTGTAAGATCATCTTCCTACCTCCAAAAGGAGTTCTAAAGACATTATAACTCTGTATAGATCTTTAAGTATGTTTTCGTAGTCCGCACTGCCTTCTTCTACCATGTCCATGAGGCCTTCCAGTTTTTTTGTAAATTCTTCCGAGACAAACTCTCTTATACCTTCCCTTTTGCTCAGGTATTCGTAAGCGGATTTGCCCAATTTTGTGGGTATCAAAAATCCTTTCCTTTCTATCACATATCCCCTCTCCAAGAGCTTTTCCACTATAGTTGCGTAAGTGGACGGTCTGCCTATACCCCTTTTCTTCATTTCCTGAACGAGCTCTCCGTGAGTATAGAGAAATGCCTTGGGAAGTTCTTTTAGCTCTTTTATGCCCTCTGCTGGGACTTTACCCTCTATGTGTGGATGCGTCTCTAAGTACAGAAACCTGTTCCAACCCTCCTCGAGGACTTCCACTGTCAGTGTGTGCTTCTGCTCAAACTCACCCGCTTTTACAAGTACTTCAAGGGATCTTACTTTTACAGGTCTTGTCTGACTTGCCATAAATCGCCTAAAGATAAGGTCGTATAGCATTAAGTGTTCCCTTGTAAGGTTCTCTGCTTGATCGCTTAGAAGAAAAGACCTTAACTCTTCTGTATCCATGGGTTTTGTGGGTCTTATACACTCGTGCGCCCCACCTTCTGCAAAGCGGTTAGGCTTAAAGTAATCTTCTCCCAACTCTTCCTTTATGTACTCTTTGGCTACACTTATACCGTAGTCAGAAACTCTACTAGAATCAGTCCTGTGATAGGTTATGAAACCGAGCTCAAAAAGTGTCTGAGCTAAGCTCATAGTCTTTGGCAGAGAAAACTTATACCTATCGCTGGCATCTTTCAAAAGACTGTCTGTGGTATAAGGAGGGGGTGGGTTTCTGTATTCTTCTTTGCTTTCAAGCACACGAAATTCAAGATACTTTAGCCTATCGTAGAACTCTTTTGCAGCATCTTTGTTTTCAAAACTGAACTCTGTTTTGAAGATCTTTCCGTCCTTTTCTATCCTTATAAAAACCTTGTATATCCTCTTTCTGTATTCCTTTTCCCTATCTATGATCCAACCAAGCACGGGTGTTTGAACCCTGCCTGCGGAGAGCCAGCTTTTGCCAAAAGCCTGTTGTAAAAACCGGGAAAACTCAAAACCCACCCATCTGTCTGCAACCCTTCGCACCACCTGAGCCTTTACCAAGTTAGTGTTAAAGTCTCTGGGTTCTTTTATGGCTTTAACTATGGCTTTTTTGGTCACCTCGTGAAATTCCATTCTCTTTATGTCCTTCACATAGGGTTTTAGTAACTGCATAAGATCCCAGCCTATTTTTTCTCCTTCTGTGTCTGGGTCTGTTGCTATAAGCACCTGCATAGCCTCAAGGGACATCCTCCTTATGCTCTTTATGAGCTCTTCTTTTCCTTCAATGCTTTCATAAACAGGCACTATCTCTTCATTTACATAAACACCGTGGAAACCCTCTTCTTTGTTAAGGTCTAGGACATGACCCAAAGAAGAGGTGATCATAAGATACCTGTCTTCAAGAGATGTTTCAAGGACCTCGTGCTGTCCTATTCTTCTTCTTACCACCTTCCCAAAGAAGTTAGCTATTGTTTTTGCTTTGTTTGGTGATTCAACAACTATGAGCACAGGTTTTAGAAGGTCTGTTTGCGTTGGAGCTTTTTCCCCTCTAAGAAAATTTTTTACCTTAGTTCTGTCTGTATCTATCTGCAAAAGGATATTTTCCAAGTCTACAGAGGAGATGGAAACAAAGTCTATGTCTTCGCTGAACCACCTTACCCTTTTTTTGAGATGATTAAAGGCTCTTTGGTCGTCAACTAAAAGGAGACTAAGACCTTTTGTTATACCACCAGCAAACATTCTGGAGGTCCTTCCGCTTGCCTGAAGGTAGCCCGTTGCATCCGAGACAACCATCTGATAATCTCCGTTCACAAGCCTAAGAGTGAGATCTTCCGAAGTTTCAATGATATTGATGACTTCTTGACTCATTAGGAACTGCCTTATTTCCTCTCTGAGCTGTTGTATCCTCTCTTTAAGGTCTCTTTTTTCTTTTAGGTAGTCTTCGTTTATATACTGATACCTTTTTAGCTTGGATATCCAGCTATCCACTTTCTGTATGTGCTGGCTTAGGTGTTTTGCAATGTGATATCTAACAGAAGAAAGAGCCCAAAGCAAGTGAGAAAGGCTCTTTTCAAAACTTAGAGATATTACCACCTTGGGAACGCCGTAAAAAAGAGCATATCTGACCACATGAGGCATATCAAAACCCCTTGCCAGAGGATTTCTGTAAGAAGCTATACCCACTATCACATCTATTTTGTCCTTTTCATAGTCAGAGAGGTGCTTTTCATCTAAGTCTTCGTAAGGGACAGCTTTTATACCTTTTTCTTCAAGGCTCTTTACAAGAGTGTACGCCTCATCCTTTCCTTTATCAGAAGATAAAAAGACAAGCCCACCTTTGCCCAGCTTTCTTATCCATTTAGAAAGGTCTTGCTCTTGGTACGGCGCGTAAGCATCTACTATGTTCCTGAGGTAAAAAGTGGGCGTTCCCACCTCAAAACCCAAAAGTTCTCTAAAGAGTTTTATCCTGCTGGAGCGTGGGTTTGATGTAGCAGAAGATACTACAAGCACACCCTTTACTTTTCCTGACAGCTCTCTAACTTCCTGCGAAAGCTCTTTTATCCCTTCCCAGTCTTCCTGCGTTTTTTTGAACTTTTCTTTTAGCCTTATCAAGCTCATAGCTTTTTCTATATCTTCCTCACTAAAGCCCAAAAGATAAAGAGCTTTATCTACATTTTTAGCGGTTTTTAAAAAAGAGTCCACATCATCTACAAACACAAAAGACATATCTTTGGGAATAAGTTGATGGTTCCTATAAAGGAACATGGAGGTAGAAACAAGTATGAGAAAGTCTCCTTTTACCAATCTTTCCTTTTTTTCCTCCTTCTTTTTCCCTTCTTCATCACCAAAGGTAAGAAGGGCTGAATCTTTAATCCTCATCCTCTTTAGGCGTTTGCTTACCTCATTTACCAGCAGTTTGGTAGGCAAAATTATGTAAGACTTTTTCCCTTTTTTGGCAAGATAGAAAGCCATAGACAAACCAAAAGAAGTTTTGCCAACACCGGTGGGAGCTAAAAGAGCGAAGGAACTTCCCAAAAAAACCCTTTTAGCCCACGCAAACTGCAAGCTCCACGGCTTTGATTTTATGTGCCTCTCAAAAACCTCTTCCCACTCTTTTAATTGCTCTTCCACATGACAGAGTTTCTTAAGCTCTCCTTCCTTGAGCGTGGAACATAGCGGTTTTTCCTCATCTGGCATACAAACATTACAAGGTAGACCTTTTAGCAACCTGTCTGCACTAATATTTCCTCCGCAGTTGGGACAAAGTCTAAGCAGAACACTTTTTATCATGTTTTACTATCTTATAGCAAATCTTTAGAGATCTTTGCCATAACTTTAACTTTTCATCCAGCATATAATTTAAGTATGCACCATCTTACAGAGGAACAAATAAAAGAGCTAAAGGGTCTGCTCTTATCCATAAGGGAGAAGATCATTAAATCTGCTGATGAGCAGATAAAAGATCCTTCCAACATAACCTTTGAAGGTGGAGACGAGATAGACAGGGCTAACATAGAAATGGAACGCTACCTTCAACTCCAGAGGGTAAAGACCAGAGAACTTAAACTCCTAAGAAAAATAGATTACGCTCTTCTTAAGATGGAAAATATGACTTACGGAATCTGTGAGAACTGCGGGAGAGAGATACCTTTTGAGAGGCTAAAAGCAAGACCAGTAACCACCATGTGTATAAATTGTAAAGAACTTGAAGAGGAAGCAGAAAATGAGTGAAGAGTGGATGTTTCCAAAGGTTAAAAAACTACCTAAGTATGTGTTTGCAATGGTAAACGAGCTAAAGTATAAGCTCAGAAGAGAAGGTGAGGATATAGTGGACTTGGGTATGGGAAATCCGGACATTCCTCCATCTGAGCACATAATAGATAAGCTGTGCGAAGTTGCAAGAAGACCCAGTGTGCACGGTTATTCTGCATCAAAAGGGATACCAAGACTCCGAAAAGCCATATGTGATTTTTACAAAAGACGGTATGGCGTGGAGTTGGACCCAGAGAAGAACGCTATAATGACCATAGGTGCAAAAGAAGGCTATTCTCACCTTATGCTTGCCATGCTTGAACCTGGAGACACAGTCATAGTTCCAAACCCCACTTATCCCATACATTACTACGCTCCTATTATATGCAACGCAGATGCCATCTCTGTCCCCCTACTACCAGAGGAAGACCTCACAGAAAGCTTTATAAAGAGACTTTACGACCTTATAAAGACATCTTTTAGAAAGCCAAAAGCTATAGTCCTTAGCTTTCCTCACAATCCTACTACCCTGTGCGTGGACCTGGACTTCTTTAAGCAAGTGGTAAAACTCGCCAAACAAGAAGGTGTATGGATAGTGCATGATTTTGCTTATGCGGACATTGGTTTTGATGGTTATACTCCACCTAGCATCCTTCAGGTAGATGGTGCTATGGATGTAGCGGTAGAGCTTTATTCCATGTCCAAAGGTTTTTCTATGGCAGGTTGGAGGGTGGCTTTTGTAGTAGGCAACGAGACCCTTATAAAGAATCTGGCTCACCTAAAGAGTTACTTAGACTATGGAGTTTTTACACCCATACAGGTAGCATCCATAATAGCTCTTGAAAGCCCTTACGAGATAGTGGAGAAAAACAGAGAGATCTACAAAAGTAGGAGGGATGTACTCGTAGAAGGGCTTAACAGGATCGGCTGGGAAGTAAAAAAACCAAAAGGAAGTATGTTTGTATGGGCAAAGATACCCCAGTGGGTGGATATGGACTCTTTAAGCTTTTCCCTGTTTTTGCTCAAAGAGGCAAAGGTGGCAGTCTCACCGGGCATAGGTTTTGGTGAGTATGGGGAAGGTTATGTGAGGTTTGCTCTTGTAGAAAACGAGCACCGTATAAGGCAGGCGGTAAGGGGCATGAAAAAAGCTTTAGAAAAGTTCAAGACTAAGAGTAGTTCAAGTGCCTAAGAAAAGCCATGAAAGAAAGCCTTAAGGAATTTGCAGAGGTTATAAAAGATCTCTATTTAAGGGGGTGGCTTCCTGCAACCAGTGGAAACTTTTCCTTAAAAGTGGATGACAAAAGCTTCTTCATAACATCCTCAGGCAAACACAAAGGGAAGATAAGCCCAAAAGACTTTGTTCTTGTTGATATGGAAGGAAACCTTCTATCTGGAGAAGGAAAACCCTCTGCAGAGACGCTACTACATGCAGTTATCTACCAATGCATACCTTCCGCAAGGTGTGTTATGCATGTTCATTCTCCTCACGCCACGGTTTTTTCAAAATTAGTAAAGGATAGCAAGACACGCTTGCAAGGTTATGAGCTCTTAAAAGCTTTTGAAGGTATAGACACGCACGATGCAGAACTTATTCTTCCTATCTTTGAAAATTCCCAGGACATGCCTGAGCTTGCAAAAAGAGTAAAAGAGGAGCTTAAAGGACCATCAAAGTATGCAGGCTTTTTACTAAGGTCCCATGGAGTATATGTGTGGGCTAAGGACATACAAAGAGCCCTTATGAAGCTTGAGGCTTTAGAATTCATACTTGAATGTGAGCTTAAACTTGCCATAATATACGGAGGTAGCACAACATGAAAAAGTATGCCTATGCTCTTATTTTACTTTTACCGTTGGTGTGTATATCCGCAGGTATTCCCTTTTTAAAACCTTCTATGCTGAATTTGAAAGATGACCTTGAAGATGCAAAGAAGGAAGGAAAGTATCTTTTCATAATGTTCCATCAAGAGGGCTGTCCTTTTTGCGACAAGATGAGAAAGATCACTTTTCAGGACAGAAGCGTGCAGGATTACTTTACAAAGCACTTTTACATGGTGGAGGTAGATATAAGAGGCTCCAACGAAGTGGTTGACTTAGGCGGCGAAAAAATGACGGAAAAACAGTTTGCTCACAAATACGGAGTAAGACTAACGCCTGTCTTTATGTTTTTTGACCAAAAGGGCAATATAGTGGCAAAGGTTCCGGGCTACATAGAACCAAAAGAGTTTATCCTAATAGGAAGGTATGTGGTGGAAGGACACTACAAAAACACAAATCTCATCAAGTTCATAAGAGAAAACAGTAAATGATACTCCTTATTAGCTTATTTTTACTTTCTTTTGCCTTCGGACAGGAAGTTATAAAACTGACACCTCAGAAGGCTTACGAGCTGGCACTAAAAAACAACGCAGAACTTAAAAAACTCAGATACGAAGTAGAATCTACAAACTTCCAGATACAAGAAGCGAAAAATTACTTCTTACCTTACATAAACTTAGGAGCGGGTATCGTATATAACTCAGAAGCCCATGAATGGGAAAAACCTTTTGGTATCAGTTTGGTAAGCGTTCTTTATGAATACAGGAAGACGCTATCAAGAATAAAGAGTGCGGAGCTAAAGCATGAGATAAAAAAGGAAGCACTAAAACAGTTAGACAGAGACATAAAACTTAAGATACTTGAGCTTTTTGTAAAAGCAAGCTTGTATAAAAAACTCACAGAAGTAAAAAGAGAGGAGATGGCAATAGCCTATGTGCGCTACGACAGGGCAAAGCAGAAAAAAGACCTGGGTATCTCTACGAATTTAGAAGTGTATCAACTTGAAAGCATATACAGGGAGAAGAGAAAGGACCTTATGCACGCGCAGTACGAGTATAACAAGACACTCCTTGAGATAAAAAAGCTTGCAGGCATAGACATGAACACTCTTGTGGATGTAGAGGACTTAGACTTTAAACCCAAGATGGGACAAATAGACAAGGAGAAACTTTTACAGCAAGCTCTCAAAAATAACCCTGTAGTGAAGATAAAGACGCTTGAACTGAACCTTTACGATCAGATGATAGAAGAATCAAAGAACATCATGGCACCAAGAGTACAACTAAGAGGAGAAATAGGAAACTCCATTAGGACAGGTACACCCCAAATAAGAGCTTTTAACCAAAATGGTTGGAGAGCTGCTGTAGAGATATTCGTGCCGTTGTTTGATCCTTCCTCTCTGTACAGAGTTGAAAGCCTTACATCCTACAAAAAAATAGCACAGGTAGAACTTGAAGACACCATAAACGAGTTTAAGCTTATCTCAAATTCGGCAGACTACAGGTATTCTTATCTATTAGCTCAGTGGGACTATGCCCTTGCAAGAAATAGATTCGCAGAAGAAAATTTAACCCTCAGGAGGTCCGAGTATGAGCTGGAACTTGCCTTTGACCTTGGATACGCCATGGCAGAAAAGTCAGAAGCAGAAAGACAGCTTATGCAAGCAAAGTATGACATACTTATATTCATTGCAAAACTTTACAGTTTTGCGGGGCTTGATCCGTTCCTCGTACTTGAAAAGAGCGATGAATTTATCACGACTGATTAGCCTTCTTCTGATCTGCTTTTGTTTATCTTTCGGAAAGGAGATAAAAGTCTCCACCATAGTGAAAGGTCAAGTCAAGAAAGTTTATGTAAAAGAGGGGCAGAGGGTTTACAAAGGTCAAACCTTGATGGAGATAGACCCAGCACTCTACAAAGCGCAAAAAGAAAAGCTCAGCGCTCAGCTTGAGAGCCAAAAACTTAACTTAGAAAAGGTAGAGAAGGACTTTAAAAGGTACGAAGAGCTTTTCAACAGGGACCTTCTTTCAAAAAGCGAATATGAAGACTGGAAAAATAAGTACCAAAAAGAAAAGCAAAAGTACATAGAAATTAAGGCACAAATGGAAGAACTTGACCAACTAATGGAGTACTGCACCATAAGGGCACCAACTAACGGAGTTATAAAGAAGCTGTTCATAAGAGAAGGCATATTTGTGAACGGTACCATGCTACCTCAAGTACTTTTGACCATAAAAGAGGAGTGAGCTTTTATAATTTTAGTCCATGTTCAGAGAAAGAATAAAAAAGTTTCACTTTGTGGGCATAGGCGGTATAGGTATGAGCGGTATAGCTCAAATCTTATTACAGATGGGTTATGAGGTATCAGGTTCAGATATTAAAGAGAACAAAAATGTGGACCTTTTGAGAAAAAAAGGGGCAAAAATCTTCATAGGGCACAAAGCGGAAAATGTAGAAAACACAGATGTGGTGATCTACTCTTCTGCTATATCCGAAGACAATCCAGAAATAGTTCAGGCTAAGAGGATGGGACTTGCGGTCATTTCAAGGGGGGAGATGCTGGCAGAGTTATTCAGACTAAAGGAAGGTATAGCGGTTTGCGGTTCACACGGTAAGACTACCACAACATCCATGATAGCTCATGTGGTGCACGATGCTGGTTATGATCCCACGGTGATAATAGGGGGTGTACTTCAGAAGTTTGGTAGCAATGCAAGGCTTGGCAAGGATAACCTTATCATATCAGAAGCGGACGAAAGCGATGGTTCTTTTCTTAAACTCATTCCCACAGTGGCAGTGATCACAAACATAGACAAAGAACATCTTGGATATTATAAAGACATCCAAGACATAAAGAGTGCCTTTCTTAGGTTCGCTAACAGCATACCTTTTTACGGCTTTTGCGTGATGAACGCGGACGATGAAAACTCAAGAGAGATCATGAAAAAAGTGAAAGGACCCCTTATAACCTTTGGTATAGAAAGAAACGCTGATGTTATGGCTAAGAATTTGAGCTTACACGCAGGATGCTACAGCTTTGACCTTTTTTACCGTGAAGAGCCTATGGGAAGAATTCAAATGTCCGTTGCAGGGAAGCACAATGTTTATAATGCACTTGCCTGTATAGCGGTAAGTCTACAGATGAACATAAGCGTAGACATAATAAATAGAGCTTTGCAAAGCTTTAAAAATGCAGAAAGAAGGCTTGAACTCAAAGGCTACTTTAATGGTAGTCCTGTTTATGACGATTATGGACACCATCCTACAGAGATCTTGGCGGTCATAAGGGCTATTAGGGAAATGTATCCACACAGAAGGCTTTTGCTTATCTTCCAACCTCATAGATACTCAAGAACTTATTATCTCTTTGAAGAATTCGTAAAGGTCCTAAAATCCGCCGATGTGTGCTTTTTGACAGAGATATACTCAGCAGGTGAGGAGAACTCTTATGGCGTTTCTGGCATGGATCTGGCAAAAGCTGTAGGGTGTAAATTTTTTGAAGATAAAGAGGAGCTTTTTTCTGCCATAAGAGATGCTACAAAAGATACAGATGTTGTACTTTTCATGGGTGCCGGCAGTATATCCAAGTGGTGTGAGGAGTTTTATGAAAGGTATATCCGGTAGAGAGTGGCTTCTTTTAAGCGAGTTTATAAAGCCCCAGAAGGAACTACAAGAGAGGTATGGGTACCTAGTAGCTCAGCTTCTTGCTAACAGGAATGTAGACGATAAGGTGTTTGACAATAAGCTGAAAAACTTGCTACCTTCCCACCTTATTCCTAACATGGAGCAAGCGGTAGAAAGAATAATCAGAAGTGTGAAGAAGAAAGAGAGGATCATCATATACGGAGACTACGATGTTGACGGTATAACTGGAACTGTCATGCTTTATGATTTTTTAAAAAAGGCGGATGCAAAAGTTTATCCTGTGCTTCCTACAAGACAGACGGGCTACGGTCTTAGAAAAGATCTCGTAGATACCTTTGCCAAATACGCTCAACTGCTCATAACGGTTGATAACGGCACCACAGCTATAGAGGAGCTCAAAAATTCCCCTATAGAGACCATCATCATAGACCATCACAACCCTCACGAAGAGCTCCCTCCTGCACTGATAGTTAACCCAAAGATAGACCAAGGGGCGCCTAACGAGCTTAAAGAGATCTCTTCTGTTGCCCTTTGCTTTTACCTTACCGCGAGATTAAACAGAGAACTTAATGTGGAACTTGATGTAAGGGATTATCTGTATCTAACCGCTATAGGCACTCTTGCGGATATGATGCCCCTTAACCCTCTAAACCGCATACTGGTATCAAATGGCATAAGGATGCTCAACTACATACTGGCAGGTGGAGAAACCACATCGTACGGTATAAAGATGCTTTTAGAAGGCATAGGTATAAAAGGTGAGGTTACTTCAAAGGACATTACCTTTTCCGTAGCGCCAAGACTCAACGCACCGGGCAGAGTTTCCAGACCAAAGATATCCATGAACCTACTGCTTTCAAAAGACATAAACACCGCAAGGGTGTGGTTTAAAAAGGTAGAAGAGGCTAACGAACAAAGAAAGCACATTTCCAACATAGCCTTTGAGAAAGCCATAAGTGAAGTCAGTTCTCAAAAGGAGAGGAACTTCTTAGTAGTGCGTATGGGTGAGTGGGCAAGTGGTGTAGCCGGAATAGTGGCAGGTAGGCTTTCAAACCTTCTCTCAAAACCTTCCGCTGTTTTTTCCGTAGGAAAGGAGTTGGCAACCGCTTCCGTGAGGGGTGTGGAAGGCATAAATGTTTACGAAGGTCTCAAAAAGTTGGCTCATATGTATATAAAATGGGGAGGGCACACAAGTGCTGCTGGTATCACCATAAGAAGGGAGCAAGTTCAGACTTTTGAAACATTGGTGGAACAGGTATTCTCCCAGATAAAAAAAGAAGAGCCCAGACTGTACATAGATATGATTTTAGACCCTACACGCGTAGACCAGGAGGTAATATCAGCTTTGAAAAGCTTAGAGCCTTATGGTGAGGGTTTCCCCCCACCCTTGTTTGTGTCCCCGCCCATGAGAATAGAAAAAGTAGAAATTATCAACGGGAGATTTATTTTAAGAGCCCAGCACAACATAACCTTTGTTAGTTATGACGCAATCCTAAGAGATAAATGGGAAGAGCTTCCCGGCTCTATAAGAAAGATAGCCTACAGCATAGATACAAGAAAGGCTAGGCTTTTCCATCTTGTAGATGTGGAGGAACTAAATGGCTCTTGGTAAAAGCCACGATATGATAAACATGTTGCTTATGCCTGCAGCTCTTTACTTTATACCTAAGGAGTTTTACCTGCCTTTCACTTTGGGCTACCTAATAGGCACTTTCTTTTTATCACCAGACCTTGACCTTAAACACTCAAAACCTTCCAAAAGATGGGGATACCTTAAAGTCATATGGCTACCCTATCAAAAAAAGTCCAAACATAGAGGTTTGAGCCACATACCCATCTTGGGAACCTTACTTAGACTGTTTTACTTGAACCTTCTTGCGTTTATTTTGTACTTTGTAGTATTAGGGATGCTCAGTCAGATAAGTCTTGATAAGGCACTTTTTTCTTTTGACTTTGCGGGATTTTGGGAAAAGTTAGCGAGCAGTCCTGCGAGTTTTTACTTCCTCCTGGGACTTTTTGTCTCTGAAGTGTTCCATGTGCTTTTGGATGTGGTTTTCAGCCTAAGGCGCGTGCTATAGGCTCCAGTAAATAAAACCTTCCTCCTGCGCTTTAGACTTTTCGTAGATACCTTTTACATCAATAAGGATGTACGGTTTTGTCATAAGAGATGCGTAAAAAGATAGGTCTATATTTAGAAAAGCCTTATGCCTGACAGCTATAACTACGCAATCGTAGGGTGCTTGTGCTTTTATATCTTCCAAAAGTTCTATTCCGTACTCGTCCTTTACCTCCTCCCGTCTTGCTATTGGATCATGCACATAAACCTCTATGCCAAACTCTTCTAACTCCTTGTAAAGGTCATACACTTTGCTGTTTCGTATATCTGGTACATTTTCCTTAAAGGTAATACCCATCAGAAGGACTTTTGCGGAATTTACCCTTTTGCCGGCTTTTATAATCCGCTTTACCGTTTGGTTAGCAATATAAAAGGGTACACTTTCGTTTATCCTTCTGCCTGCTAATATAAGCTCTGGGATATGTCCCACCTGCAAAGATTTGTAGGCAAGATAATAAGGGTCAACGGGTATACAGTGGCCACCCACCAAACCCGGTTCAAACCTCAAAAAGTTCCACTTGGTGCTGGCAGCTTTGAGGACCTCCTTTGTGTCTATACCAAGCTTATTGAATATCATGGAAAGTTCGTTCATGAGCGCTATGTTTATGTCCCTTTGGATGTTCTCTATAACCTTCGCGGCTTCTGCGGTTCTTATATTGGGTGCCTTGTAAATACCTGCTCTTATAGCTTTACCATACACACGAGCCATTAGCTCAAGGGTTTTTTCCGTGTCCCCAGCAACTACTTTAACTATCTTTTCTACCGTATGCTCTTTATCACCCGGATTTACTCTTTCCGGTGAATAACCTACAAAAAAGCCCTCTTTCCACTTAAGACCGCTCTGCCTTTCAAGTATAGGGACACACACCTCCTCAGTGGCACCCGGGTAAACCGTAGACTCATAAACTACCACACTATCCTTCCTCAAATACTTTCCTACCGTCATGGAAGCCTCTTTTAAAAAGAAAAGGTCTGGATTTTTTATTTTATCCACGGGTGTTGGCACAGCAATCACTATAAACCTAGCTTCAGATATACGCCTTTCATCGTCAGTGAAATCTATATTAGAGGAAGTAATCTCTTGCTTAGAAACCTCTCCTGTTGTGTCCAAACCAGAGATTAGCTCACTTATCCTGGAACTCTTTTTGTCATAACCTATAACCTTAAAGTGTTTGGAAAAAGCAAGTGCAAGAGGAAGACCCACATAACCAAGTCCCACTACACATATTTTCTCTTTACCTTCTAAAAGGTCCCCGTAGTCAATCATCTAGAATATTTTTAACCCAAATCCGCAAGAAGTCTCCACCTTCTGTAAGGTGGAGATGAATTGCGAAAGACTTGACAGGGTTCTTATTTTGGACTATACTAATAGATGTCCAGATAATCAAGGAACCTAGGGCTGGAACAGTCCGAAGTTAAGCCTGGGTGTGGCCGGCGCAGGGGGGAGAGGTGAAAACCTCTGTGAAGCAGGAAGCTCCATCTTCTATAAGGTGGAGTAGTTCACCATGATGCACAAGGTTATACTTACCAGAAGTCCAGAAGACATAGAAAGAGACAGAGAGCTTTTTGAAAGGGAAGGTTTGGGCGTAATTGCTCTACCCTTGATAAAAACCGCACCCATTGATTTTGAACCCATAGATGAAACCTTTGATTTTGTTATATTCCAAAGTGCAAAAGCGGTGAAGTATTTTTTTGAAAAAGCTAAGTTAAGGGGGAATGAAAAGATAATAGTGGTGGGGGAAGCGGTAAAAAAGGCGGTAGAGAGCTATGGATATAAAGTTTACCAAATTCCTGAGAAATATTATGCTCAAGAGATAAAGCTTTTAATGGAAAAGGAAAAGAGGGGTAAGGTGCTATTACCGCGTTCGCAAGAAGGTCGGGAAGAGCTTATACGATGGCTTAGGGATATGGGCTTTAGTGTTTATCCTTTGAATGTTTATACAACTGAGCACATACTTTACGAAAGAGAAGACTTTTTGAAAAGGCTCTCCGCAGGGGAGTTTATATTTTTTGCAAGTCCTTCCGCGGTTAAAGGTTTTTTTGCAAATTTACCAAAACCTGAAGGCACAAAGCTTTTAAAGAAAAAAAAGATAGTGTGTATTGGCAAAACTACAAAAGAGGAACTCACATCCTTATCTGGTCTATCCTGTCTTTTGCCTGAAAAACAAAGCGTAGAGAGCGCAGTGAGCTTAATAAAGTCATTGGCATCAAGATTGCATTAAAAAAGTACATGAACCAGCGCACTTTAAAAGAAAGCGTCTCTTTTGAAGGTATAGGCATACATTCAGGTGAGTATTCTAAAATAGTGGTGCATCCAGAGAAAGAGCATGTAGGGATAAGGTTTTTAAAAGCTGGTGTCTATGTGCCAGCAAAGTTGGAGTTTGTGGTAAATACGGACCACTCAACGGATTTGGGTAAAGATGGTATCATCATAAAAACAGTAGAGCACCTTATGGCGGTCTTTTTTATGTTAGGGATAGACAATGCCACTGTTGAGTTTTTAAAAGGTTTTGAGGTACCAATTCTTGACGGAAGCGGGTATTACTTCTACAAAATGTTAAAGGATAAAGTGATAGTTTTACCAACGCTTGCTGATATCTTGGAGATCAACTCAAGTTTTGAGGTAAGAAACTCTAAAGGATACATTAAGGCACTACCGCACGAAAACCTTTCGGTAGCTTATGTGGGAGGTATCAACGGATTTTTTGAAGAAAGGCTTGTGGAGTTTAACGGAAATGTAAAGGATATAGTTTTTGCAAGAACTTTTTGTTATGATTACGAGCTTGAACACTTGCGCAGAAAGGGTTTGGCAAAAGGAGGAAGCCTGACAAATGCCTTGCTGTTAGGTGAAGGTTTTGTGTACAACGAAGGTGGTATGCGCTCTGAAGATGAACCCCTCAGACACAAACTTTTGGACCTTATAGGGGACTTGGCTCTTATTGGAAAGAGGATAAAAGGGCGGATAGTATCTTACAGAGGTGGCCACACGCTCAATTATCTATTTGTCAAGTTTCTGAAAGGTCGCTTAAAACTCCACCAAACCCTTGAGTTATCTCAAAAGTAAAACTCTTTTATCTTTTTGGCTATCTTTTCACCAGTAAAGCCAAAGTATTCCATCAGCACATCACCAGGGGCAGACCTTCCGAACTCCTCAATGCCTATGACTAATCCTTCACTTCCTACATACTTGTACCAACACATACCCCTTCCTGCTTCTACAGCTACTCTCCTTTTAACTTCAGGAGTGAGCACATGCCTTTTATACTCATTGTCTTGAAGCTCAAAAACCTCAAAAGAAAACATATTTACAAGCTTTACCTTTATACCTTCCTTTTCTAATATCTCAAGGGCTGATAAGCAAGGATGTACCTCTGAGCCGCTTGTAAAAATTATTACATCTGGCTCACCTTGAGTATACGCAAGAACATACGCACCCTTTCTTGCACCTTCAAAGGAGGAATACTTTTTTCTGTCTATAATAGGTACTTTCTGCCTTGTTAGGATTATGGCAACGGGTCCACCCTTTCTTTGTAAAGCCATGTCCCACGCTATAGATACTTCGTTGGCATCTGCCGGCCTTAATACCCATAGGTTTGGTATGAGCCGTAAAGAACTTAATTGTTCTATAGGTTGGTGTGTAGGACCGTCTTCTCCCAAACCTATAGAGTCGTGGGTAAAGACATATATGACCTTAAGCCCTGACATAGCTGCGAGCCTTATAGATGGTCTCATATAATCTGAAAATATCAAAAAGGTCCCACCGTAAGGAAGTATTCCGCCGTGATATGCCATACCGTTGAGTATTGTCCCCATAGCGTGCTCTCTCACACCGTAATGTATGTTCCTTCCTGTTGGATTATCCGCAAGAAAGTCTCCCATACCGTGCAGGTAAGTGTTGTTGGATTCAGAAAGGTCCGCAGAGCCTCCTATCATAGTGGGTATGTGTTTTGCTATGACATTTAGCACTTTTCCACTTGCCTGACGCGTAGCCATAGGTTCTGTAAAAAGGGGTATATGTTTCCTGTAGTCCTCTCCCCATTCACCTTTAAAAGCGCTGATGAGCTCTTCTGCAAGGTCAGGGTAGGTTTCTTGGTAAGCTTGAAAGAGGGTGTTCCACTCTTGTTGGATTTTTGCACCTTTTTGTATCTTCTCTTTTCTGTACTCATACACTTCATCAGGCACATGGAACTCTTCCTCACTCCAACCAAACTTACGCTTAGTTTCAAGGGCAAGCTCTTTACCCAAGGGAGCACCGTGAACGCTTGCGTCATCCTGCTTGGGACTGCCGTATCCTATATGCGTCCTGATGGATATAAAAGAAGGCTTTTCCTTTTCTTCCATTGCAGACTTTATAGCGTCCTCTATCTCTTTTAAGTTGTAACCCTCTTCCACAGCCTGTACATGCCAACCAAAAGCAGAAAACCTTTTTAACACATCCTCAGACCACGCAAGAGATGTAGGTCCATCTATAGAGATCCTGTTGTTATCCCAGATAACTATTAGCTTACCAAGTTTAAAGTGTCCCGCAAGCTGTGCTACTTCGCACGAGACACCCTCCATTAAGTCTCCATCGCTTACCAACGCAAAGGTGTAGTGATCAATTATAGGAAACCCCTCTCTGTTAAAAAGGTTTGATAGATACTTCTCTGCAATAGCCATACCTACCGCGTTGCCTATACCCTGTCCCAAAGGTCCGGTAGTAGCCTCTACACCGGGTGTTATGTGGCTTTCTGGATGACCGGGTGTTTTGCTGTTTAGCTGCCTAAAGGCTTTTAGGTCTTCAAGACTAAGGTCGTATCCCATTACAAAGAGGAGTGAGTAGAGCATAGCGCTGGCATGCCCTGCAGATAACACAAACCTATCTCTGTTTATCCAGTTTGGGTCCTTTGGGTTAAATCTCAAAAACCTATCAAATACAAGGTATGCTATGTGTGATGCACCAAGAGGCATTCCAGGATGGCCAGACCTTGCTCTTTCTACTTGGTCCACACTCAAAAAGCGTATGGTGTTTATGATAAGGGTATCTCTGTCCATATGGGGTTCTTTTCGTACAGTTTTTTGAGGTTTTCACTCCTGTCTGTTATCCAGTTGCTTGCATAAAGATGCACAGAACGCTTTATTGAAGGGTTTTCGCCTTTTATAACCTTTATTTCCCTAGCAACTTTTGGTAAGCCCTCCAAAAGGTCCGCAAAAAAGATCTCCTCCTTGAAAGACCAAGGTAGAAATCTCTTGCCCTTTTGCAAACCCATAAGAGTATGATAGCTTCCTTGAGTTTCACCATACAGGTTCATGGGCACCTTTACATCTGCCAGCTGTGAAAGCCCATCCGCAAAAGGGGAAAAAACTATGAGTTTTTCAAGCTTATCAAAAAACTGCTCAAGCTCCTGCCTATCGTAATAATCCATCAGCTCTTCTCCGAAAACTATAAGGTTCTTTATACCACCTTCAGAAATTTTTTTCATTAAAGCACCCAGATCTGAAAGTGTATCTCTTCCAAAGGTTTTATATACTCCTAAGTAATTGGTATCTTTGTGAAGCACAAGCACCTTATAATTTTTATCCTGTGATAACTTTCTTACAAATTCACCAAGGTTATTAGCGAATTTTCCAACAATCCCAGTAGTATTTACTATTATAACGCCCCCACCTGGCACGCTTTCGTATAGCTCCTCTAAGTTTTCAAAGATTATGGGATTAAACTTAGCGTCCTTATAAGTTCCGCCGTATTTGTAAACCTTCCCCTTTATGTAGTAAGAAAGAACCGGTGCGCTTGATGTTATGTCTTCTCCTATGAGCACATAGTGATCCGCTGACCTTATATGGTCTATGTAAATGGGTGTATAATCACCGTATCCCTCCAGAAAGGCATAGAAATCCGCACTAAGGGTAGAAGACACATAGGACCCGCCCACTGACGCTATGGTCTTCAAAATCGCGAGGGTTTCATTGCTAAGATAGGAAGATAATATAATGGCAGTATTTTCCCCATAGTTTTTTAGTAGACTTGCTAAGAAGTTGGCTACATTTCCCGAGCTTTCCTCTCTATTATGCATGTAAGGTTTTAAAAGTCTGTTGGTATTATGAGCATCGTAGCCAAAGAAAGCTTTTGCACATATATGGAGATCATCTGTGGGTTTAGTTCTATAGACCTTTTCCTTTGATCGCCAGTCTCCTATGCCATACTCTAACTGAACCTCACACCCAACAGGACAGACATGGCACACTGTTCTGTCTTTTTTCAAAAGCCAGCTTCTGCTCCAGTACTTGAAAGGCTTAGAAATGATAGCGCCCACAGGACATACATAAACACAAAGACCACACATCTCGCACGAAGATGTATCTATAGGTCTTACAGTGGGGACTATGTTAGCGTGAAAGCCTCTCTCTTCCACATAGAGAGCCCGAGCTCCATTTACATCATCACAAACCCTTGTACATCTATAGCAAACTACACACCTGTTTGTGTAGTACTCAAGAAAGTCGCTTTCCCAATCTGTATAGTGCCTTTCTTTCTCAAGGGCTGAAACGGGAACTATCTGCCTTTGGGGTCCAAATATGGCTCCGTGATTCTGAAGATCACATTCGCCTGCCTTATCACAAATGGGACAGTCAAGAGGATGTCTTGTCATGAAAGCCTGAAGAAGATACCTTTGATTGTTTTTTACAAGCTCGTGCTGTGTAGATATGATCATACCATCTTCAACCTTTGTATTGCAAGAAGTTATAAGCCTTCCTGTCTTTTCATTATAGACTATGCACATTCTACAGGCACCTATCACCTTAAGCTTAGGATGGTAGCAAAAGTAAGGTACACTTACACCTTCTTTTAAAAGGACTTCAAGTAAAAACTTTCCCTCTTGAGCTTGTATCTCTCTGCCATCTACTAATATCTTTACCTTTCTATCCATAACCTATTGGTTAAGATAACACAAATGCCATCTTTTGATAGCTTATTATGATAAAAATCATACATGTGTTAAAATACAAATCCTTTATATTCTTTAATTGATTATCAGGAGGGGTGGCCGAGTGGACGAAGGCGGGTGATTTGAAATCACCAGTGGGTTAACAGCCCACCGGGGGTTCGAATCCCTCCCCCTCCGTAATAAAAATAGACCACCTGTAATTTTGCAAAATTACACCACCCTACCCCCTCTTTGGGTAGAATCTGCAAATTTTGCGGGTTATTCTGGTTTCAATGCATCTTTTTTTTTGATGCATTCAACTGTTGCATCATATGTTGCAACATGCAACGCTATCTAAAAGGATACCCTTTCAAAAAGCTTAAGAATAAAGCCTTTTAAAACCGTATCTTTTTGGCACTATTTTTGCATGTATATAAAGTGAAAAACCTTTAAGGAGGTGGGTCTATGGCAACGCTAAGCAAGCTCAAAGAGCTTATGTCCATACCCGGCGCTGTTGCAGCTGGGGAATTTGCAGATGATGGTAGGCTGATTGCCTACTACGGCAACATTGACGAGAAGTCTGCCGAGATTGCAGCCATGATGTGCGCTGCCAACAAGCTCATGGGCAACATGCAAGCAAAGGGCTGGAGTGCATACACTGGTGAAGGGGGTTTTTACCCAGTAGTTGGCTTTGCGGTGGCTGGTGGAAAATACGCCGCCTGCATAATGGGCAATGTGGGTGTTTTTGTGGAGCTTTCTAAGGCTGACTTTGACAAGGTCTTTGAAACCTTATCCAAATACATCTAAAAGGAGGTGAGAACCATGGCAGACTTGGACAAACTCATGAGTGTAAAGGGCGTTTGGGCTGCAGGAGAGTTTTCTCCCGATGGTAAGCTAATTGCCTACAAGGGCAACATATCCGAAGAGCACGCAGCGATGGCTGCGATGATGTGTGCTGCCAACACAATGATGGCAGAGATGCAAACCCAAGGTTACACCGCCTTCTCTGGTCAAGAATGGACACCTCTGATGGGCTGGGCTCTGACCGGTCCCAAGTATTCGGTTTGCGTAGTGGGCAATGTGGGCGTCTTTGTTAACAACGACGAGGTGTCTTTTAACGAAGTCTTTAAGGCTTTAAGGGAAGTAGCAGGTAAGTAAAACCATGCGGGTGCACACCCGCCCCCTTTTTAAAGGAGGAGAAAATGCACAAGTTCCTTTCGGAAGATTGGATAAAGGCTTACAAAGAGGAATGGAACAAAAATCAAAAGCTCAAAGAGGAGCTAAAGGACTTTTCCGCCAGCATAAAGTATTACATAGAGGGGAAAGAGGGAGATGCGGTCCATCTTATAGTGAAAAATGGAGAGGCAGTTGAAGCAGGAAGGGCAGACTCAATGGATTACGACTTTGAACTCTGGGCAAGCTTGGATAATTGGAAGAAGCTCGCCACGGGAGATATGGGACCAAAGGCTGCCATGCTAACCAAAAGGCTAAAGTTCAAGGGCTCCATGATCACCGCCATGAAGTATATGTCCGCTTTTGAGGGCAGTTTAAAGATGATGGGCAACATTCCCACCGACTGGGACATAAAATAAAACTTAATGGACTTTGAGGTCTTTGAAAGTTTTTTTGAGGGGGTCCTTGTCTTAGACCAAAAGTTAAGGGTAGTTTATGCAAACTCATCTGCCAAAGAGATTTTAGGAGACAAGTTAAAAATAGGGGAAGGGTGCAAGGGGCTCTTTTCTATTTGCGAAAGCTGTCCTGCAAAGTTTGTAAAGGAGGAGGGAGAGGGTGTTCAGGTTTATGATGTGGAGACTGCGTCTGGCAGGCATGTGTGTTGGAGCATGAGCTTTGTAAAGAATGCCTACTTTGTGGAAACCTTCAGGGATGTTAGCAATGTGGTCCATTGTATAGTGGAGGCAGAAAGGCAAAGGGCACACAAGGAAGCCATACTCAACTCCATAGTGGAAGCCATCCTTGTGGTGGATAAAGAGGGCTATGTGCTGGAGCACAACCAAATAGCCCACAGGATGCTATGCAGGCAAGAGGAAGAGAGCTTGGTAGGTAAAAACATAAAGGAGCTTATAGAACTCTCCTTGGAGGAGCTACCGCCGGAGGGTGAAAGGGCGGATGTTTATGTGGAAACACCCTGCGGAAAGCAGAAGGCTTCTGTGTTGGTGTCCCCTATGAGCTCCGGCTTTGGGTATGTGGTATCTTTGCATCCTATTCAGGAGGTGCTGAGCTGCACTCTCGGGGAAGAAAACGCCCTTGTTTTCAAAAGCAAGGCTATGCAAAAGGTCCTTGAGCTTGCCCAAAGCGTGGCGGAGTATGATACCAACGTGTTAATAGAGGGAGAGACGGGAACGGGTAAAAATCTTTTGGCTAAATACATACATTACCTTTCTCCCAGAAGGGACAAACCCTTTGTGAAGATCAACTGCAGTGCAATACCGGAGGGGCTCTTAGAGGCGGAGCTCTTTGGCTACATGAAGGGCGCATTCACCGGTGCCATAAAGGACAAACCCGGAAAGGTAGAATTGGCAGAGGGAGGAACGCTACTTTTGGATGAAATAGGAGACATGCCCATGAGCCTTCAGGCAAAGATTTTGCATTTAGTTCAAGACAGGGAGTTTGAAAGACTTGGAGACACCAAATTTCGCAAAGCCAACGTTCGGATCATAGCTAGCACCAACAAAAACTTATGGGAAATGGTTCAAAGGGGCAAATTTAGGGAAGACCTATACTACAGGCTGAGCGTGATAAAAATAACCATTCCACCTCTGAGGGATAGGAGGGAGGATATTCCCATATTGGTGGAACACTTTCTTCAGAAGTTCTCCAAAAAATACAACAGAAGGCTAAAGGGCATCTCCCCCGAGGCAATGAAAATGCTACTTTCTTATCCCTTTTACGGAAACATAAGGGAGCTGGAGAACATAATAGAGAGGGCGGTTATTACCGCAAAGGGTTCCATGATAAGGGTGGAAGACCTCCAGTTGGACCACCAAGGGCGGGAGGAAGAGGAAAAGGAGAAGATCAAAAGGGTTTTAGAGCAAGTGGGAGGAAACAGGAGCTTGGCGGCTAAAGTGCTTGGCATACACCGAACCACTCTCTGGCGTAAGATGAGGGAGTACGGTTTGGAAAACTATACTCAAGGTTAAAGAAACATCTATAAAAACAGCCAAAACGCTTTGATCGCTATCAGAAACAAACAAGCTACCTGAGCTTAGAACTAGGTATAGGTAATAAAACTCCTCTACAGGAAAGAATAGGAAATCCCACACGGTGGGCTTGGAACCCCAGCCACACGGGGGCTAATCAATTCAAAGTTCCGTCCCTTTCTCTTTAGTAAGAAGAAAGCCCGTCAATACTTGGAGGATGTCTTTTCTTTTGTTCCTCAGGAGATAATAGCTAGAACTAAGAACTTCCTCATGATTTACCCCCTTGTTCATAAAAGAAGGGGGGGCTTACGCCCCCATGCCTGTTCTGTTATTGCTTCATTTCTTCCTTCTTCATCTCTTTAATTTCATGCTTTCTTTGTTCTCTAACTTGAGCCATACAGCTCCTAAAAGCCTCATAGTTTTGGCTTTTTTCCAAGCACTCTTTTTTTGCAGAAAGATTCTCTAATTCCATCTGCTTGCATTTTTCCCAATTTTGGCTGCACCACCACTTCTTGTACTTTTTTCCACCACCAATAGGATACTGTCCCTGAGAACTGCCCGATTGGGTTTGTTGGGCAAAGGTGATGCCTGCAAAGGCAAGGGCTACGGCTAGTGCTGTTAGCTTCTTCATGGCTAAACCTCCTTATAGGGTTTTGATGATTTTCATTTTAGGAAACACAAAATGAATTTTTCATGAAAATTAATGTCCTGAACTCTTGCTAAGTGAAACCCATTTGCAACACTTTTGTCACCATCCCACACGGTGGGCTTGGAACTTATCATCATTTCAGTTCGTATGAGGAGCTAAAGTTCCATCGCCATCCCACACGGTGGGCTTGGAGCCTACAAGAGTTTTTAGCAATCGTGAGGCTTAAAGCTTCACGCATCACCATCCCACACGGTGGGCTTAAAACATCTCCCAAAAGCTTAAAAATCAAACTCTTAACCCTCTCAAAATTGAAACAGCCCACCGAAAGGGTACACTAACCCATATTCAGTTGCCAAGTTGAACAAGGGTCCCAGTGGAACCCTCAAAATAAAACCTTCTTCTATTATAAACCAGTTTTTGGCGAAGATATCAACTTAAGGTATTATAAACCCCTGCTCATTGAGAGCTCTTTGTCAGAGGATTTTTCCAGCTTCTCAGAATTTCTCACCCAAGGTTTGCCTTATAATATTATTTTACCAACATGACTGAAAAAAAGTCCACAAGCAAGCATCAGGAGCCCCAAAAACAAAGCGGTCATTCTAAACCGCCTCAGCAGAAGAAAGAGCATCCCCTAAAAATCTTTGAGGGTAAAAGGGTAACTATCAAAGATGTAGGACCTGTTATAATAGAAGGAGATTGCATAGTAGCAGAACCAAGCTATCTTCTTTTGACCAATGTAAGGATTATAGGAACTCAACACATAGCCGAAGCACAGCTTCTATACATAGCACACCACCGAATAGGCTTTGTTCATACAGCACCCACTAAAGTAGAGAAAATAGAAAAGCCTGAATAACCGATGCTTCCCTCACCCTTCCACCCTCTCCACCGCCTCAATAACTCCTACTCACCCTCACCCTCCCACCTCTCTCACCTGCCCGACCACAAAACAATCCACCTTCTCCACCTATCCACCACCCATTAACCAACCCTTCCACCTATCCACCTAT
Organism: Hydrogenobacter sp.; assembly: GCA_028276405.1. Taxonomy (GTDB): domain Bacteria; phylum Aquificota; class Aquificia; order Aquificales; family Aquificaceae; genus Hydrogenobacter. The sequence goes on along the minus strand of JAPYWJ010000009.1, from coordinate 1,136 downwards.
GTAAGGCTGTTTTCCTGTGGCTGAGGAGGTAATCTCCTTACTATCTCCTCTAGTTCTTCCTCCAGACATCCAAAGCTTTTCCTCTCTACTCCGGAACGGGTTTTCCGATTGTGTAAAAATTCCTCTAAGACCGCCACCGCTTCCTCCCTTGCTTCTTCGTTTTCTGACGCATCAATGTAGTACAACTTCTGCAGAAGATCAGAACACCGCAACAGCCAATCAGGGTAGTCAGGAGTGGTGAAGAGTGCTGCCATTTCTCTAACAAGTTCGGGCAGAAGGCCCATAAACCCTTCTTCTCTCTTTTTTTCTCTCTCTCTTTCTTCCTCTTCCTTGCGTATTCTTCTTAATACTTCTGACAAATCAAACACCAGCCCGCTGAAGCCTTGCCAGGGTTTTCCGCTTTTTCGGCCTTCCAAAAACGCCTCTATAAGCCTTACGGCTTCCCTTCTTGCCCCTATGTCAGACATCGTTATCTCATAAAGCTTGCCCAAAATAAGAAGGTAATCGGACACACAGGCATAAGGGTCTTTTACCATTTCTACTGCAAGATCCAAAAGCATGTTTTTGAAGTCTTCTTCTCTCATGGTCTATCCCTCCTAAAGTAAATTTTAGCGTAAACTACCCCACTCAAGCTTGAACTGTAGGCTAACAAACATTAGGGTTAGATGTTCAGCTTTAAAACTCTTGTGCACCAATGGGATTTGTATTTTTAGAACAGCATTTTTAAAAGTTGGATGAACGTCCCGACGAAGGATTTTTAGTTAAAAGCATCCTCCGTATAATAGATTAATAAGCTAACTTATCAACAAACCAATTAGCTAACTTATTATCATACCACCCACTCACTATAACAAGCATATCCATATAGAAGGTCGGACTGTATTAACAAACCAACAAATTAATATATAAGCAAGCTAATTTATTAACACTTTTTCACGCCAGAGACAGAAGCCTATTTCTCTACTTCACAAAGCTGTGGTTGATTTATTAGCTTATTAACAAATCAGTCAGCTAATAAGCTAACTTATTAATCATTAGTCCTTATACTTCAAATAAAACTCTTCTACAGCCTTATTAACCAAGTCAGAGTCGCTTATACGAATACCCTTCTTTAAATACTTCATCTGGAGTTCCTT
>JAPYWJ010000044.1 GCA_028276405.1 Hydrogenobacter sp. | reverse complement strand
AGAAAAAAGGGTCAAAGAACTACGAAAAGACAAGGCAAAAACTTGCTAAACTACACGCTTATATATCCAACGCAAGGAAGGACTTTTTGCATAAACTGTCCAAAGCCATCATAGACGAAAACCAAGTCGTGGTGGTGGAGGACATAAACATAGATGCGTTGAAGCAGGAAGCTCCATCTTCTATAAGGTGGGGTAGTTCACTTTACCTGATCCTCATATTCCTTTAGGTAGATTTTCCATCTTGGTGGTGATAAACTGCTGGAACAGCCAAGGGAAGAAGTATCGTATATTTTAAAAACCTTAGGGTTTGACGGCTCATGAACAAACACAAACACCGTGTTATTAGGAATGGATCTCATCTGCAACTTCCAGTTTTTTATCTGCGAAAGGATGTTTTCTAACCTTTCTTTTACTTCTTTTGCGGACAGTTTTTCTTTTAACTTTGCGTTTGTATCTTCAAAAAACCACTCACCGTCCTTTATGTTTTGGATCACCTCAAGAACTCTCTCTTCAGAAGGTATACCGTAAAACCTCATGACATTAATCCTAACACATATCTTCTTCTAACTTGGTTATTAGGTCAACCCTTCTTTTGTGCCTATCACCACTGAATTCCGAGACAAGCCACGTAGATACGATAGATATAGCCAGCTCATCACCTAAAACCCTACCGCCTAAGCAAAGTACATTGGCATTGTTGTGTTCCCTGCTTACTTTTGCCATGTACTCATTGGTACAGAGAGCTGCATACACTCCCTTGAACTTATTGGCAGTTATACACATACCTATACCTGTTCCACATATAAGGATCCCTTGCTGTGCTTCACCTCTTTGAATCGCAAGAGCCACTTCGCGGGCAAAAAGGGGATAATCTGTAGATGCTGTGGAGTCAGTGCCAAAGTCTATAACCTGATAGCCCTTTGATAAAAGAAACTCCTTTATTTTTTCTTTGAGGTGATAACCTGCATGGTCTGCACCTATGGCTATCTTCATGACTAAAAGATTATAAGCTTATTCCTTTAACCTTGCAACATTATACGGCACAACAGGAAAGGTGAGAGCATGTGAACGCCAAGGACCTTCCCATTTTTCTTCTCTGTAACGAGCTTAATAAGACCATCTTCTCTAAAGCTGAGAACTGCTCTTGGAACCTTGGAAAAATCAAGAACTCTAACATCAACCTCATAACCCATTTCTTTTGCCTCCTCCTCCTTTAAGCCTACGCTGGAAAGCTCCGGGTCTGTGAATATAGCGTGTGGTACGGATGAGTAATCCACCTTTTTCTTATTTCCAAGAAGCGCATTCTGTGCCGCTATACCACCTTCCATTGCTGCAACGGTAACCAACATAAACTTACCTACGCAATCACCAGCAGAGTATATATACCCATTAGTAGTTTGCATAAACTCGTTTACTTCTATAAATCCCCTCTTATCTGTCTTCACGCCTACGATCTCTAAACCTATATCTTTTGTAAAAGGCAAACGAAAAAGTTATTGAGCTTTTATCTGATTTTTTTGATGTTCCAAAGAATAAAATAAAGATAGTTAAAGGTCAAACAAGCAGAGGAAAAGAGGTGGAGGTAGGAGAGTAGCTACCTCCCTTTGATAGTCTTAATTCTTTATACCTTCAGAGTTCTTTTTAACTAATTCGTCAATTTTTCTAATTTAACATCAATTGGATTAGGAACTAATTTTTTTGTCGCTCCAGAAACAGCATCAACTCCTGCACCTATTACACCACCAAAGATTACATTTCCTGCCATTCCTGCAGCACCAGCTTCAGCGATGACACTTCTGACAGGTATTTCGACAGGTTTATAGCCTTCTTTTTCAATTCTGACTATAAATTCATCTTTCCTTTTTTTGACTAATACGCAAGGTGTTTGACACATTTCACCTGTTGGTAAAACCTTAGCGATTGCTCCAGGCGGATCTGTTTTAATTACTAATGCTTCTTCAGTTCCTCTTGTTAATGTAGCACAAGAGCTTAACAAGATAGATAAACCTGTTGTTCCTAGAAATACTATAATTTTTTTTCATAAGAAACCCTCCCGCAAATTCCTACTGGTATACTATAATCCGGAAATTTCACCTTTCAATATGATTTACATTAATTGCTAAAACTTTTTTAGCTCTATACGGTACTTCTGTATTCTATAATCAAGCTGTCTGAGTGTGTAGCCTAAAAGCTTAGCAGCCCTTGATTTTACATAACCTGTTTTCTCAAGAGCTTTTACTATCTCTTCCCTTTCGGTAAGCTCTATTATAGAAGGCAGGTGTTTGGGTTCTTCCTTATGGAGTTCAACAAAGAAGTAAGAAGGAAGGTCTTTTTCCCTTATGATACCATCCTTCAGGATGATAAGTCTTTCTATTGTGTTTTCTAACTCTCTTATATTGCCTGGCCAAGGATATTCCATCATTATTTCCAAAGCTTTAGCGTCTATCCTAACATTCTTGTTATAGCGCTGATTGAAAAGGTTCAAAAAGTGGTCTATAAGCACGGGTATATCTTCTTTCCTCTCTCTAAGAGGCGGTATATGTATGGGAACTACGCTAAGGCGGTAGTAAAGGTCTTCCCTGAAATTTCCCTTTTGCACAAGATCCCACAGGTCTTTGTTGGTTGCGGATATGATCCTCACATCTATCTTTATACTCCTTTCACTTCCAAGCTTTTCTATCTCCTTATCCTGAAGGACTCTTAGTATTTTGGGTTGCAAAGAAAGGGGCATATCTCCTATCTCGTCAAGAAAAACCGTGCCACCGTTAGCTATCTCAAACTTACCTTTCTTGGAAGTATAAGCACCAGTAAAGGCACCTTTTTCATATCCAAAGAGCTCTGCCTCAAGAAGTGTTTCTGGTATGGCGGAGCAGTTTATGGTAATAAAAGGCTTTTCTTTTCTACCACTCAAAAAGTGTATAGCTTTTGCTACAAGACTTTTTCCCGTGCCGCTCTCACCCGTTAAAAGCACCGTTGTATCCGTTTGAGATACCTTTTCTATAAGGTCTATGAGGTTCTTTATAGCTATGCTTCTACCTATGATACCCTCAAGACTGTATTTTTTACCCAATGCCTGTGTAAGGGCTTTCTTTTCCTCTTCCCACTCCTGTCTTTCTAAATTTATCCTTTCTTCAAGTTTATAAAGCATACCTATCATAGTTCCCAGTATAATAAGCAGCTCCACCGCTTTTTCTACGCTATCTTTTTTATCAAAGCTTTTAAAAACCGCAAGGACACCTATGATCTCACCACCAACTCTAACGGGCACCGCTATAAAGGATTCACTCCCCTCCAGTCTGTCTTTTAGGCCTGTTCTGTTTATGTACGCGCTAACACTCAGGTCAGATAGAACTACAGGTACACCGCTTTTATACACCTTCCCTACTATACCCTCACCTCTTTTAAAAAGTCCTCTTTCTATCTCATCCTCTTTTAGTCCAAAGGCTTTGACTATCTTTAAAAGCTTAAGGTCTTTTCTGTAAAGAGCTGTATAACTGTACTTTACATTCCAGAAAGAGTAAAGTATTTTAAGCACTTCTCCCACACTGTCCAGAAAGTTCATACCTTTGCTCAGTATCTTTGCTACTTCATTTATTATGGTGATCTCCGGCGTGCTTAAATGTTTTCTTACGCTTTCTTCCATCATGATAAATTAATTATACGCAAGGAGGCAAGACATGGCTGTGGACAAAGAAAAGATGAAGCAAGCAGTGAGACTTTTTCTTGAGGCTATAGGTGAAGACCCAGATAGGGAAGGTCTTAAAGATACACCAGAGAGAGTTGCCCGCATGTGGGAAGAGTTTGACAGGCTAAGAGATTTTGATTTTAAACTTTTTGAAGAGTTTGGAAATTACAACGAGATGGTTCTTGTTAAGGACATAAATGTTTATAGTGTATGCGAGCATCATCTTCTACCCTTCTTTGGTAAAGCTCACATAGCTTACATGCCAAATGGGATAGTCTGTGGTCTTTCCAAACTTGTGAGAACAGTAAGAGCCTTTGCACTTAGGCCACAGCTTCAAGAAAGGTTGACTAACCAAATAGCAGACTTTTTGATGGATAATCTCAAACCCAAAGGTGTTGCGGTAGTCTTGGAAATGGAGCACTTGTGTATGTCCATGAGGGGTGTTATGTCCCCAGGACACCTAACTGTTACCTCCGCTCTTCGTGGAGCCTTTCTTAGCGACATAAGGACCAGAGATGAGTTTTTAAAGCTTATAAGGAAGGAAAGGGAATGAGGGTCTGTCTTATAGCAGGATGGGGGAACCTTCCTGCAGTGTTCCGAACAGAAGCAACAAAAAAGGGTGTGGAGGTTTTTACTGTAGGTGTTAAAGGTATAACTACTATCAGGGCAGACGAATACTTACCCATAGGTAAGGTGGGAAAGCTCATAGATCTTCTTGAAAAGAAAGACATAAAGAATATAGTTATGCTGGGAAAGTTTGAGCAAAAGCTCATGTTTTCTTACCTTTTTACCTTTGACACAGTGGCACTCTCCATACTAAAAAAGGCAAAGGATAGAAAACCCCAAACTATAATTGAAGCATTCATGCAAGAGCTTGAGAAACGCGGGTTTGAGTTTATAGATCCTAAACCTTATCTTGAAACTCTCCTTGCGCCGAAAGGAAGGATAGGTGATGTGGAACCCTCTGTAGATGCTATAGAAGATGCTCTGTGGGGTATGCCTATAGCTAAGCAGATAGCTAACCTTGACATAGGCCAAACTATAGTGGTAAAAGATAAAGCGGTTGTAAGTGTGGAAGCTATGGAAGGTACGCAATTAACTATAGAAAGAGGGGGGAAGCTTGCGGGTAAAAACTGTAGAATAATAAAGGTTGCAAGGACACATCAAGATTTTAGGATAGATGTTCCGGCCATAGGACCCCATACAGTGGAAGCTGTAAAAAAGATAAAAGGTGATGCCATTTTTGTAGAAGCAGGTAAGATATACATAATAGACACGGAAAAAACTGTAAAGCTTGCAAACTCAAATGGTATAGCCCTTTATGGTATGTAAAGATCAGAGTTAAAGTCCAGTCTTCTGTGCAGGGCAAGATAGGGAGGCGTTCTGAAGGGTAGCATCCTTTTTACAAAGTAGTAGCGTGCTATGTGGTAGCTGGTATCAAAGCCGTAAAAGTTAAGCTTCATCTTCTCAAGCTCCTCCTCTCTGTAAGCAGAAAGAGGTTTTCTAATTTCATCTATTACTCTTTCTTCTTTTTTTCTTTTTATAAACGCTTCGTAATCACCAGAGGACAAAAAGTTATAAAGCCACTTTTTGAGCTTGTTTTTAAACTCCTCAGGTGTCTTTCCAAATACGCCATCTATGAGTCCTATTTGGTGAGCTTTCTTTGAACTTATAGGCATTCTATTTTCCATAATCTCTTTTCCCTTTTCATTTCCGATTCTCTTGGGAAGTGTATAGGTCCAGAACTCAGAACCGTATAGGTTTCCTATGTTTTTATAATGAGGATTCAGAACTACCCCTTCCCTTGCAAAAACAAAGTCACAGGTAAGAGCCAAGAAAACACCACCAGCACCTGCGTTTCCTTGCATACCCGACACGGTAAGTTTGTCTTCAGTTCTTAATATTTCCTCGCATACGTCATCCATGGCGTTTATGTTCCTCCAAGACTCGTCCGCAGGGCTCTCTGAAGCTTCTATGGTGTTAAGGTTCATACCGTTTGAAAAAAAGTCCTCTTGCCCAAGAAGTACTATAGCCTTTACAGGTCTTTTCTTAGAGTACCTTACAGCTTCCAAAAGTCTCTCACACTGTTCTGTAGACATAGCTCCATTGTAAAAATTAAAGGTTATATAGGCAACATGATGCTCTTCCTGATACACCACTTCTCTATAAGTTTCAGAGTCTACACTTTCCCAAGGTTTTAGAGGTTCTTCTTTTACTCCCTTTAGAACTTCAGAAGATAATACCCTCACCGCAGGTAGCTTTATAGAACCCTTTTCCCTCTTTCTCATATGGGTTATCCAGACAGCACCATCCAAAGTAGCTATACATATTGCTTCATCTCTTATGGCTAATATTCTGCCCGGTGTACCTTTTAATTCAGCTTCCGGATAGGCATTGAAAAGGTAGTATTCGTCATTACCTAAAAGCGTTAAGGCACCCGGCTGGCTATCTGAGGCATAAACCTTTTTAAGCACATCTTGAGTACTGTCCCTTTGCCAATCTATCCTCCTGTAATTTTGTTCCATGTAAGGGTTCCACTCGTGCTGTGTCTGTGGCTTTTTGCGTATTCTCCCACTATAAAGGTTTTCTAAAGCTTCCAATATGCATTCAACAGCTCCCTCTGTTATCTCATTCCTGTAAATGCTTGACTTTCTTGCCCTTCTCATAGGGAAAGTTCTCCAAGCCCATACATCTCCTGCATCATACTCCGGACTGGCCTCAAGAAGTGTTACTCCCCACTGGCTAATACCTTTCAGTATAGCCCAGTCAATAGCGGATGGACCTCTGTCTCCCGGAGGTCCAGGGTGTAAGATAAGCGTTAAGCACCTTTTCCAAACTTCCTCAGGTATCATCCTCTTCAGGAAGGGCGCTACAACAATATCAGGTTTGTAAAGTTCTACTGCCTCTATCATGAGATCTGGGTGAACATCCAGCTCAACGGAAACTTCATGCCCTCTTTCTGTAAGCTCGCAGTAGAGCCTCTGGGAAAGGGAGTTAAACCTA
>JAPYWJ010000013.1 GCA_028276405.1 Hydrogenobacter sp. | reverse complement strand
GGGTTTAGGTAACTCAACAGTAAACCTCCTTTCTGCATCCAAATCTTCATAAGACCTTCTTATTTTTAGAGCGCTGTAAGGTACTATTCCTAAACCTCTCCATTCAAACTCCTTTCTGAGCTCAAAAACTTCTGACACAAGCTGTTGAGCCTTTAAATTACCTTGGTAAGACACGAACCTGGTGTACTGGTTTTCTACAACTGCTCTCCCTTCTTTTATCTGTCTTACTATCATGTAAACGGATTGCATCACATCAACAGGCTCAAACCCAGATATTACCACAGGTTTCTGAAACTCTTCTGCAAAGTAGTGATAAGGTCTAGTACCTATTATGACGCTCACATGTCCTGGTCCTATGAAGGCGTCTATTCTTACTTTTCCTATTTCCCTTATTTCCGGAGAGTTGAGTATGTGCTGTATGGCAGCAGGAGTTATCACATGGTTGGAAACTACGGAAAGGTTTCTAATACCCATAGCCTTTGCCTTCCGAATAAGTACGGCGGTTTGTGGTGTTGTGGTCTCAAAACCTATGGCAAAGAATATAACTTCTTTTTGGGGATTTTCCTCTGCTATCTTAAGAACATCAAGACACGAGTAGACCATTCTTACATCGCATCCTTCTGACCTAAGGTTTAGTAAACTTTTTCTGTTAGAGCCAGGAACTCTCAGTAAGTCGCCATAGGTACACAGCACAGTGTTTGGAATTTTTGCCAGCTCAATAGCGAGGTCTATTCTTTGCATGGGCATAACGCACACGGGACATCCAGGACCGTGAACAAACCTTACATATCCCTTTAAAAGCTCGTCTATGCCGTACTTCATGATGGAATGGGTATGTCCTCCGCAAAACTCCATTATGTAAACTTCCCTTCCGAGCTTTTCTATGTCTTCCTTTATCCTTCTTTCAAGAACCTTAACCTTAGCTTCGTCTTTGAACGCACTCCTTATGTTAATCTGCACCGTACTCATAGCTTTCCTCCATGCTAAGTATCTCTTCAAACAGTTCAAGGCTTTTGAGCGCAGATTCCTCATCAAGCTTCTGTATGGCAAAACCCACATGTATTAAAACCCAATCGTTTTCTTTGACAGGTTCTTGCATAAGCTCAAGGGATACAACCCTCTTAACACCCATCGTGTCAACTAAGGCTGTCCCATCATCTCTTACCTCAACCACCTTTGACGGTATAGAAAGGCACATGCTACACCTCCTTAAACGAACACTTATTCGTAATATAATGCTTTCCTCTTTCTTTGACAAGTTAAAATTTGACGAGCATCTTTATACTTTATGAGGGAAAAGTGGAAGGCTATTGGTAGCTTGTTGGAGAGTGAATTTGACCTGGTTGTGCAGGGAAGCTACGAAGGATGGGGAGCAGGATACGACCCTAAGTTTCTGCCTCTTCTAGAGATGTGGGCAAGGGGCGAAATAGATGAGGTACCACCCCATGTAAAAAAACCAGAAGGTGTTGTCTTTAGCATAACAGACTTTGTCAGAAAGAGCGAAGATTATACTATCAACACCATAAGGCACGAGATAAGCTACCTTCTGAATGCAGAACTGTCCCTTTGGCGGCTGGGTCAGAGAGAATTTTTCAGGTTTGGCTATCAACCGACGGCTTTCTTAGTGCTCTATTCAGTGCTTGAATCTGTTAAAACAGATGAGCGTATTCTAAAAGAGCATCCTGAAAGCATTCATGTGCTAAGGCGTAGATACCAAGAGATACTTTCTGAACTTAAAGGCTTCTATCCCTACCACGAGTTTGCCTTGGGCTTTTTGAAGCTTTGGCTTTCCAAGCACGAAGAGATAGATCAAACCGTCCGCAAGCAGGTTATTTCTCTTGAGGATTTTCTGAAGGAGTACCTCACCGTGAATAGTGTGCAAGCTTATTCCATGCTCATGGAAACGGCTTTTGGTAAATATAGGGTCCTTATAGAGGAATCCGCGGAACTCAACTACATAGACATGCTTATTGACGAAGCAAACGGTAAAAAGAAAGAGGGGCACAAAGGCAGGATAATGACAGATATCCTCAAAAAGCTACCCGAAGAATACCAAAAACTTATAAGCAGTTTCCCAACTGCCAAAGATATACCACAGGACATAAGGAAAGACATACTCAAAAAACTAAGAAGCTTTCCTGAATGGATGAGGGATTACATAAAACAGATGTCCTATATAAGCCTTCTTGAAAAGGACTTAGAATTTCTCGGGCATTTCTTACCTAAAACCCTTCAAACGGAAGTAGAGCACAGAGGCTTTGTTTCTTTTATCTTAAAGGGCTGGGAAGACAGTCCCTCTCAAGGACCAGGCTTTAGCAAAAAAGATACACAAGAATCCGAAAAGGATAAAAAGTACAGGAAAGAATACGGACTTAACCAAGAAGAGTTCAAAAAGTACCAAAACATTATGAGGAGTATAACACCTTTTGTGGAGTCCATGAAGAGAAAGTTCAGTATGCTTATACCACAGACAGAAGAAGGATGGTATTGGGGATATCTTCATGGAAGGCGCGTAGACTACAGGAAGATACACACAGAGATACCTACAGGGCGAGGGCGCATATACCAACGAAGAATCATTCCTGAGAAAAAACAGCTTGCCTTTAAACTCCTTTTAGACATCTCTTCTTCCATGAAAAAAGAAGACAAGATAGAAAGCGCGATAAGATCTCTTCTGCTTTTTAGCGAAACGCTCCACGATATGAACATGCCTTTTTCCATAATAGCTTTTAATGATAGAGTGCTTAGTATAAAGTCCTTTGAAGAAGACTACAAAACATCGCGCGCTAAGATCATAGAGCTCAAAAACATGTTAGGTGGTGGCACAAACATAGAGAAGGCTTTGCTTGTCTCCTCTGAAGATTTAGAGGTCTTCTGCAAAAAACATAGAATGAAAGGAGTGATGATCGTTTTCTCTGATGGTGAGCCTACAAAGGGATTAAAGGGTAATGCACTAAAAGACCTGATAAGACAGATAAAAGGCAGATTTCCACTGGTAGGTGTAGGAGTTGGTGAATTGAGAAACTTCGTAGAAGAGTATTTTGAAAAGACGGGTATAAGGGTAAGGGAAGTTTCCATGCTACCTTCAGCCTTTCTTTTTGTGATGGAAAACCAGTTCAGGAGGCTTCTGTCTGCATCTTAGTTGTTGGATATTCACAGTATTCCCTTATGGGACATATATGACACAGAGGTTTTACAGGTTTGCAAATTGTTTGACCAAAGGCTACAAGAAGCTTGTTAAACTCTATCCAGTACTTTTCTGGAAGTATCTTTGTAAGCTGGTGTTCTGTCTCTTCTGGTTTTCTAGCCTTCACAAGACACCACCTGTTGGTGATCCTGTGCACATGGGTGTCCACGCATATGGCAGGTATACCGTAGCCTTCTGCAAGAACAAGGTTTGCCACCTTTCTGCCTACACCTTTTAGCCTAAGGAGTTCCTCCAGCTTATCTGGAACCCTTGAGTTATACTTTTCCTTCAGCTCCTTGGCTATTTCTTTTAGGAAAAGCGCCTTGTTTTTGTAAAACCCCACAGGATAAAGAAGTTTAGAAAGCTCATCCTTGTCTATCAGGTACAGGTCTTCTACACTTTTTACTTTTTCAAACAGCTTTTTGCAAACAACTGCCGTTATCTCATCTTTTGTCCTTGTTGATACCAGAGCACAAACAAGCACCCTAAAGGGATCTCCCGTTTTTTGAGCTATAAGGCTCACCACTGGTGCGTTCCATCGCGGAAACTCTTTTTTGAGGATGCTTATTACCTTTTGCAGATCTTCTTCTCTCATAGCGATGGGAATTAATTATACTTCTAAAGTATATCATTCTTTAAAAGGTGCTGTAGTAAGATACTTTTCTCCACCATCAGGAAATACAACTACTATAACACCTTCTTCAAGCTCCTTTGCTAAAAGGAAGGCAGCATAAAGAGCTGCACCAGAAGACTGACCCACAAAAATAGCTTCTTCAAGAGCCAACCTTCTGGTCATCTCGTAAGCGTGTTCCGTCTCTACGAAAATTGTTCTGTCCAAAAAGGTTTCGTCAAATATGCCAGGCTTTATGGAGCTTTCTATGTGCTTTAGTCCTTCTATGCCATGAAAGGGATAAGCAGGTTGTACACCTACTATCTGTACTTGGGGATTGTATACTTTTAACCTCCTTCCTGTACCCATTATAGTACCGCCAGTGCCTATACCTGCAACTAAATGGGTGATGCGCCCGTTAGTCTGATGCCATATCTCTATGCCCGTAGAATAAAAGTGAGCTTTCCAGTTTGCTGGGTTGTTGTATTGGTCAAGATAGAGGTACTTCTCTGGCTCTTTTGCCACTTTTTCCCTAACAAAAAGAATGGCTCCGTCCGTACCTTCCAATGGGTCTGTCAGATACACCTTAGCTCCATAGGCTTTTATGATCTTTTTTCTTTCTTCACTTACATTAGCAGGCATGGCAAGTTCTACAGGCACATTAAGGGCTGCACCCACCATAGCAAGAGCTATCCCCGTATTACCAGATGTTGCGTCTATGACAGTTTTCCCTTCCAATATGCCTTCTTTCATGGCAGAAAGGAACATGCTAAGAGCTGGCCTATCCTTTACAGACCCTCCTGGATTAAAACTTTCAAGCTTTGCGTATATTTCCACCTTAGGAGAGATATCTTTTGGGATCATCTTCCTGATCCTAACCAAGGGAGTGTTTCCTACAAGGTTCAGTATGGAGTTCCTAAGTTTTCTGTAAGGCTCGTCATGTTCACCCAAAACCCACATTTAAAGGAACATTATAAATTAAGAAACTTCTTAGAAAGCTTAACCATCAACTCTTGTCTCTTTTTACCTTTGGGTAAATTACTTCTTACGCTTTTTAACTTTTCCTCTATCTTTTCCAAATCCTCAGGCAAAACCCTTTGTATGTACTCTCTCAAACTGCGCGAAAGTGCCGGAACTTTACCTGAAGTGGATATACCTATGACCACATCACCTCTGACAACTAAGGCAGGAAATATAAAAGTGCAAAAATCAGGACCATCAACAGCATTGCATAGTATGTTTCTTTTTTTACAATACATATAGACTCTCTTCTGTAGATTTATGTTATCAACAGCAACTATGACTAAAAAAGCCTTCTTTATATCCTTTAGCATAAATCTCCTTCTTACTATGCTGAGTTTTCCTTCCTTTCCTAAACTTTCAATGAGTGGTGTTGTCTTTGGTGCAATTACCTTTATGCGCGGTTTGAAAAGCAAGAGTTTTTCTATCTTCCTTTCTGCAACTTTTCCCCCTCCTATTACTACTACCTCCTTATTTTCAATGTTCAAAAAAGCTGGAAAATAAGGCATGTCAAAGTTCCTTACTGTCTAATAAGAAAGTTGCCGGTCCGAGGTTTATTATGTAAAGCTCCATACTTGCACCAAACTTTCCAGTGCTTACGGGCACACTCTTGGACATGACCTCTACAAAGTAGTTATAAAGCTCCCGGGCTTTTTCTGGATCTTCTGCCTCTTCAAAGCTCGGTCTTCTACCTTTCCTTAAATTAGCATAAAGCGTAAACTGAGACACTACCAAAACGGAACCTTTTACATCAAGGACAGAATAGTTAAACTTCCCCTTCTCATCTTCAAAAATGCGCAGGTTCAAGATCTTATCCACTAACTTATCCGCATCCTTCTTAGAATCACCTTTACCTATACCCAAAAGCACAGTTAAACCCAAGTCTATTCTGCCTACCTCTTCTCCATCTACCAACACCCAGGACGCTTTTACTCTTTGTATAATAGCTCTCACGATTTAAATTTACATTATAATGAACACATAATAAGGAGGAGGAAAAATGAAAAAAGCTCTCTTATCATGTCTGTTTTTTTTATGCACGGCACAAGCTCAGGACTATAGCTTTAATGTTCTGGACGGTATAAACGAATCTCTTAGAGTTGTTGAGGTTGCCTATAAGTCCGGTGCAGAAGAAAAAGATAGGTATCACTTTGAGAAGGCAAGAGCTTACAGCGATATCTCCATGTATTTAGCCTCAGAGCAAGACGGGATAGGCTCAAAGATTTTTGCCATAAAGAGTATGAATTCAGCATCTAAAGCTTTGGGTGGACTAAAAGGTATAGACCCTGTGGAATTTATCGGTGATGATAGGTTTGAAAAGATAACGGGACTAAGTTTAAAAGAAGTGAATGAAAGGCTCCAATACATCAGGGAGAATAAAGGCGAAAGTTGTGCACCAGATGAGCTTGCAAAGACCGAGGCATATTATGACGCTCTCTTTTACGAGATAAACAAGGAAAAAGTTAACCGTGTAGTGCTTATGAAGTTATATAACGATGTAGTCAACAACAGCTTCTCTGCGCAGGAAAAGTTAAGGTCTGCCATAGACAGCAAGCTTGAATGCTATACGGGTAAAGTAGAGGTACCACAGACACCTCAAGAGCAACCACAACAGGTACAAGAGCAAGCACAAAAGCCAGAGGAAAAGCTTCCTAAGGAGGAACCCCTCATGGTAGTTGCAAGAATACATTTTGACTTTGATAAGTACAACATAAAAAGAGACTACATTCCCATGCTCAACGAGGTAGTCAAGGCTCTAAAGGAAAACCCCAACATCAATGTGAGGATAGAGGGCTACACAGACAATATAGGAAGCAAAGCATACAACGACAAGCTTGCTTTGAAAAGGGCACAAGCTGTGAAAAACTATCTTGTGAAACACGGTATACAGGAAAGTAGAATACAGGTAGTAGGTTTTGGAAAAGAAAAATACATAGCGGACAACAAAACTCCCATAGGGAGGTTTACCAACAGAAGGGCAGATTTTATCATTTTGAGACTTTCTTCTCAGTAAATACCATAAGCAAAGCTTATGTTTATGATAAATATTTCTAATTGCTAAGGAAAGCAAGTAGTGATATACTTCAAAAAAAATCAACGGAGGTAAAAACTCATGGCACAACACGAGGTGCACCATCACCTTGGAGAGCACGAAACGAGTATCTGGCCACTACCAGTAGGTTTGGGTGTCTTACTTCTTCCTATAGCAATAACCTCTTATGTAGCGTGGCATCAGCAAGTGATGGGACTGGTGTTAGGTGGAGTGTCCCTATTGCTTATCCTTTTTGGACTTATAGGTTGGGCGGATGAGTTCTTCAAAAGAGGTCACGAAGAGGGGCTTGGTGGTCTTGCTATCACGCTCTTCATAGCTACCGAAGTTATCATATTCGGTACTATGTTTGCAGCCTTTTGGACTGCAAGGGTAACCCACGCAGATGTGTGGTACAACTGGGTACCTAAGATGAACTTTGTAATACCTGCCATACTCACTCTCATCCTTTGGGCTTCAAGTTTTACCATACTTGTCTCTGAAAAATTCGCTGAAGCGGGTAAAAAAATGCATCAGTACTGTGGCTCGTTGCTACTTTTTTATTAGGAACGGCTTTCGTAATTATTCACTTTAACGAATGGCAACACCTATGGCATGAAGGTTTTACCCTCAGCTCTAACATGTACGGCACCGGTTTTTACGCTCTTACAGGTATACACACTTCTCACGTGCTTGTTGGTTTAATATCCCAGCTCTATGTATTGTGGCTACTCGTATCTGGCAGGATGTCCTCTCACAAGACCACCATGTTCAAAGCGGTAAGCATATACTGGCACTTTGTAGACCTCATGTGGCTCTTAGTCGCAAGCAGTGCCTACATCATAGGAGGCTTGGTATGAGGAAGGTTTTCCTCATACTTTTCCTTGCATCTTTAACCTACGCTTACAGTAACCTCCCAAAGGACGCTTACTTTAATCCTGAGGTGTTAGAGATAAACCAAGAACTGTACCTGGGCAAAAAACTCAAAAACTACACTATACTTACAGACAAAGGTTGGACTGATCTGCAGAGTGTTATCCATAAAAAACCTACAATCCTTCAACTTGCCTACTATACATGTGATGCAAGCTGTCCCATACTAACGGAAAACCTTCTAAAAGCGGTAAAAGACTTAAGCCAAAAAGATTTTAATGTGCTTGTTCTCTCCTTTGATAGAAGAGACAATATAAAAACCTTAGAAGCCTTTAAAACAAAACTTGGTAATGTGCCTGCCAACTGGACCTTTGGTATTCTTCAAGAGGAGGATATAAAGGACCTTACTCAAAGTGTAGGATTTAAATTCTTCTTTTCGGAAAGAGATAAGACCTTTGTGCACCCCAACACTCTTATATTTCTTTCTCCAGATGGCAAAGTTATGAGATATCTTTTTGGTACTTTTCCAAGAACTAAGGATATAAGCTTGGCTCTCATTGATGCTCAAAGAGACAAACCTACTATAAACAACATAGTAGACCTTGCTCTGCTTGCATGCTACAGGTACGATCCTCACAGAAGCAGGTATGTCATAGATCCACTCGTGATCTTTGCAGCCATGGGTTTTGGACTCATTGGTATTACAGGCCTGCTTACATTAACTTTTAAAAAAGCTCAGGAGGTGTAAAGATGAACGCTTTGCCCCTTGCCTATCCTGCTAATCTGTGGGATAGGATATACGACATATGGCTGTTTATAGCTGTGGTTATCTACTTGGTAGTTGCCATACCTATGCTGTACTTTATGATAAAGTATAGGTACAAACCTGGAAAGAACGAAAAGGGTGCACACATAGAGGGAAACAATGCCCTTGAAGTTACATGGACCGTCATTCCTCTGCTCATAGTTATATATTTAGCAACTCAGAGCTTTGTGTTTTACAGACAGCAGAGAAACGCACCCAAAGACGCTATGGAAATTAAGGTTACGGGTTTTATGTGGGGATGGGAAGTGGATTATCCTACTGGTAAAAAGGTGTTTGCTTTCTTTAGCCCAGACTACAAGATACCAGAAGAGCAGAAAATAGTCATTCCTGTAGGAAAACCTATTAAAGTGCTTTTGACTTCAAAAGATGTCATACACTCCTTTTATGTACGCCCTGCCAAGGTGATGGAAGATGCTGTCCCAGGTAGAATAACGCACCTTTGGTTTCAGATAAACAAACCCGGAGAGTACTGGGCTTTCTGTAGAGAGTACTGTGGTACACAACACTCACACATGGTAGCCATAATCAAAGCGGTACCCCAAGACGAGTTTGATAAGTGGGTGAAAGCTGGTGTTTCTCCGTCAACAAGTAAAATTGAGTTAGCAAGCAATGTTAAGGAGGTGCAGTGATGGCAGCAGTAGGTGTTTATAGGCCTTGGTACAGCGCAGGTATCAAGGAATGGATATTTACCACAGACCATAAGAAGATAGCCCTATTTTACGGCGTGACCACCTTGCTCTTTTTCCTAATAGCGGGACTCATGGCTTTGGGTATTAGGCTAGAGCTATGGCAACCTGGTCTTCAGTTCGTATCGCCTGAAACTTACAACTACCTTCTTACTGGACACGGCGTTGTGATGCTCCTGTGGTGGGCTATAGGTGTGTGGAGCGCTTTTGCCAACTTTTTGATACCTCTCATGATAGGTGCAAGAGATGTAGCTTTCCCAAGGTTGAACGCTCTGAGCTGGTGGACTTTCTTTGCGGCAAGCGTGCTTGTTCTTCTTACTCTTATACCTTCTAACCATATAAAGATGATGTGGACAGGCTACCCACCTTATTCCTTAAACGACGATGCGGGGGTTACCGCTTTATATGTATTCATAATTCACCTTACGGGTGCAGCTTCTATAATGGGTGCGGTAAACTTTATAGTTACTACCCTTAGGATGAGGGCACCCGGGATCTCTCTTAAGAACATGAACCTCCTCCTACACGGTATAATGGCTGCTAATGTTATACAGCTTTTGGGTGTTCCCTCCTTTGCCGGTGCGGTTACCATGCTATTTTTGGATAAGTACCTTGGAACCAACTTCTTCAATCCTAACCTTGGTGGAGACCCGCTTATATACGAAAATGTGTTCTGGTTTTACTCTCACCCAGCGGTTTATGTTATGATCCTACCAGCTTTTGGTGTGTTTTCAGAAGTTATTGCCACTTTTGCAAGAAAACCCATCTTTGGGCGGATCACCATGGTCTTTGCCATGTGGGCAATAGCTCTGCTTGGTTTTATGGTTTGGGTACATCACCTATTTACTTCAGGAATACCCGATTGGGTAAGAATAGTCTTTTCTTATACCACGGTTCTGATAGGTGTTCCTACAGGAATAAAGATCTTTAACTGGGTAGCAACTTTATACAAAGGCTCTATAAGATACACAACTCCTATGCTTTTCACCCTCGGCGGGATATTTATGTTCCTTATAGGTGGTCTTACAGGTATACCTCTTGCACTTCCATCTTTTGACATAAACGCCCAAGATTCTCAGTTTGTAGTGGCACACTTCCATTATGTTCTTGGCATGGCTACTACTCTTGGAGCCTTTAGCGGTATATACTACTGGTTCCCAAAACTTACCGGTAAGATGTACAACGAAAAGCTTGGAAAGCTGAGCTTTTGGATCATCATGGTAGGTTCTAACCTCTTCTACTTCTTCCAGTTCATCATAGGTCTTGAAGGTATGCCAAGAAGGTATGCGGATTATCCACCCATACCCGAATTTATAGAACTTCAACACATACAAACCATAGGTGCCTTTATATTGGCTTTTGGTATATTCCTTAGCCTTATAAATTGGGTGATATCTGCTCTAAAGGGTAAAGAAGCAGGGGCTAATCCTTGGGGTTCTAATTCCTTAGAATGGCAGATACCCTCTCCTCCACCACCTCATAACTTTGACCGCATACCCGAACTGCCAGAAGGTTGGGATCCTTATGATTATGACCATCACAGGCCTCAGCATACCTAAAATGTGAGGGGGCTTTGTGCCCCTTCTTTAAAAAAAGGAGATAAGCATGAGCAAAAACACCATTCTTTTGATGCTTTTACTTATTGTCATTTTTGTATCTTACATATTAGGTGTGCTTGCTTTTTCCTCCCCAGAAGCCAGAAAGAAAAAGTGGGAGGAGTTCCGGAAGGAGTATCACTTAAGGAGATAAAGCTTTATATTTAAATCTATGATAGACACTCATTGCCACTTAGACCTTCTTAAGAAGGAAGACCTTGAGGATACTCTCAAGGGTTCTTCCCTTGAGTATCTTATAACTATAGGTTATGATAGAAAGACTATAAAGAACGCTTTAAAACTTGCACAGGAAAATGAGCATATTTTCTGTGCTGTTGGATTTCATCCCCACGAAGCGGATAGCATCAGCGATGATGACCTCCTGTGGCTAAAAGAACTTGCAGAAAAGAACCATAAGGTGAAAGCTCTTGGTGAAATGGGTCTTGACTTTTACAAAGACTACTCGGATAGAAAAAGACAGGAGGATGTGTTCAGAAAGCAAATAAACATAGCAAGAGAGCTGGGCCTTCCTATAGTAGTTCATAGTAGAGATGCGGAAGAAAAAACCATACAAATACTAAGAGAGGAGAAAGCTTACGAAGTGGGTGGCGTTATTCACTGTTTTACTGGAAGCTACCCATTTATGAAAAAGTGTGTAGACCTCGGTTTTTATATATCCTACTCTGGAATAATAACTTACAAGAACGCAGATGCCCTTAGAGAAGTAGTAAAAAAAACACCTACCGCAAGAATGCTTATAGAAACAGACAGTCCCTTTCTGGCACCACAGCCTGTTAGAGGAAAGCCCAACAAACCCTCTTACATATGGTATACAGCAGAGGTTATGGCAAAGCTTATTCCTAACTCTTCCGTTGAGGATATAGATCGCATGACTTCCGAAAACGCCAAACTGCTTTTCAACATAGGGAACAACGGAAGAAAAGATACCATAACCTATGTTATAAACAACAAGCTTTACATAAATCTGACTAACAAGTGCAACTTGCACTGTGCTTTCTGTCAGAGGGAAAGAGACAGGAATTTTATGGTAAAGGGCTATTGGGTTTGGACATCAAGAGATCCGAGCGTTGAGGAAGTTATTAGGGAAATAGGGGATCCCACAAAGTACGATGAAATAGTTTTTTGCGGATACGGTGAGCCCACATTGAGATTCTCAGCGCTTAAAGAGATAGCCAAGTATGTCAAATCAAAAGGTGGTAAGGTGCGCGTTGACACGAACGGTCTTATGTTTACTTACCTTCCAGAAGAGAAGTTATCAGAATTGAAGGGTTTAGTTGATGTGTGGTCTGTCAGTTTAAACGCTCACGATGAAGAAACATATAACAAGGTATGCAGGCCAGCACAAGTTGATGCTTTCAGTAAGGTTATAAAGTTTATTAAAAGAGCTTTGGAAGAAGGTTTTGAGGTAATAGCTACCGCTGTTGATTACGAAGGTGTCGATGTGGAAAAAACAAGAAAACTTGCAGAGTCTCTGGGCGCTAAGTGGAGGTATAGACCTTACGAGGTAGTAGGTTAATAAAATACACTTATTTAACCATAAGTAATTTTTATGTATTACACGCGTTAAGGTGGTAAAATGGGAAAATAGGGGGTATTGTATGGTAGATCCAGACATACTTTTGCTTGCTATAGTTAACATGGCGGAAGGGGTAAAGAACCTCATAGGAGACAAAGGAGCAAAAGCGGTGTTGAGAGATGCAGGCAAACAGGCAGGTCCTAAACTTTTAGAAAGTTTGATAGGGCATTTTCCCGAGACTTTAACAAAAGAAGAAGCTTTAAGGAGAGCCTGTATAATACTTGAAGACTTAGGTTTTGCTAAAAAGATAGAGAAAACAGACTCGAGTGTAAAAATAGAAGAAGACATTTTCACAGATGCTATAACGAGCGACCATTTAACGGAGTCCCCAGTCATATACTTTTTTGCAGGTCTTATAGAGGGTTTTGTGTCCTTTATGAGCAATGAAAAGATAACTCTTATACCAGAAAGTGTAGAAAGAGGTAGGATAGTCTACAAATACTGATGAACTTGGAGGACTTTCCGCTTAATGTACAGCTTTTTTACCTTATCAATCATACGAGAAATCCCATTTTGGATACATTCTTTGGACACTTTTACTTGCTTGGAAAGGGCTATGTCCTAATACCCATCTTAGCTCTCGTTGTGATTTTTCAAAGAGAAAGACTCTGGTTGTTCTTTACTTCTCTTATTATTGAAACTTTAAGCGTGCAGTTTTTGAAGGCGTATTTTAATTTACCCAGACCTGCAAGTATGCTTACAGATGTGTATCTCCTTGAACCCCTTTATCACAAGTCCTTCCCTTCGGGGGATACTGCCATGGCCTTTCTTTTAGCTTCCTTCTTTTCTCCTGTTTCTTCACGCCCTTTAAAACTTTTATTGTGGCTTTACGCTTTTCTAATAGCCTATGGTAGGATCTATGTGGGTGTTCACTTCCCTATTGATGTATTTACAGGTGCCTTTATTGGCATAATGTCTTACTGTGTAGCCTACAAGATAAGCAGGAGCATCTCACATGTTTAGCTTTGAACTCATTTGCTCTGATGGAAAGGCAAGAAGGGGAAGATTAACCACACCTTACGGTGTTATTGATACACCTACCTTTATGCCCGTTGGAACGCAGGGAACAGTGAAGGCTATGATACACAAGCTTTTGGAAGATATAAGCGTACAGATAGTTCTTGCTAACACCTACCACCTTTACCTGAGACCCGGTATAGAGGTAATAAAACAGGCAGGAGGACTTCATAACTTCATGGGATGGAAAAAGCCTATACTTACAGACAGCGGTGGTTTTCAAGTGTTCTCTTTATCTAAAGGAAGGACAAAGGACAATAAGTCCCAAGTGAGGGTTTTTGAGGAAGGCGTGGAGTTCAAAGACCATCTTTCTGGTTCCCTACACTTTTTTACACCTGAAAAGGTTATAGAAATGCAAGAGGCTTTCGGCTCTGATTTTATCATGCCTTTAGATGAGTGCGTGGAGTATCCTACTACTTACGCTTATGCAGAATCTGCTCTTTTGAGGACATTAAGGTGGCTTGACAGAAGCATAAAACACAAAAGGAGAGAGGATCAAGTCCTTTTTGGTATAGTCCAGGGCTCTACTTTTGAAAGTCTGAGAGTGCTATCCGCGGTGGCTACTGTTGAAAGAGATCTCTTCGGTTATGCCATAGGAGGACTCTCTGTGGGTGAACCAAAAGATATTATGTATGATATGACGCAGATAGTGTGCGAGTATCTGCCCTGGGAAAAACCAAGATATCTGATGGGTGTGGGTATGCCAGAAGACATTATAGAGTGCGTAGCCAGAGGCATAGATATGTTTGACTGCGTGGCACCTACCCGTATGGCAAGAACAGGCACCCTTTTTACCCATTCTGGAAAGCTCAACATAACCAATGAGGTTTTTAAAAAGGACTTTTCACCCATAGATGAGGAGTGCGGTTGTTATACATGCAGGAACTTCACAAAAG
This sequence comes from Hydrogenobacter sp., assembly GCA_028276405.1. Taxonomy (GTDB): domain Bacteria; phylum Aquificota; class Aquificia; order Aquificales; family Aquificaceae; genus Hydrogenobacter. The sequence continues at coordinate 19,471 of JAPYWJ010000013.1, read as the reverse complement.
CTTACCTTAGGCACCTTTACAAAGCGGAGGAAATATCAGCTTACATACTGGGCACCATACACAACCTGAGCTTTTACCAAAAACTTATGCAGGACATAAGGTCAGCCATAGAAAAAAAACAGTTTGACAGCTTCAGAAAGCTTTGGATGGAAAAATACTCAGGTAAGTTGTGTTAGAATGATACGAGATGTTTGTGTATGAGAAGGCAAATTCCGAAAGACTTATTTTACACCTTCATGGCTTTGCGTCCAACGCAAAAAGCTCAAAAGTAAAAGCCTTAAGAGATTACGCATCCCAAAGTAGAAAATTCTCCCTGTTTTGCATGGATATGGACTACCACACAACTACCACCAGCGGTGTGATAGAAATTTTAGATACCCTTGTGAAGGGTTTCAAAAGTAGGTACAAAAAGATTTTTCTGTCGGGTAGCTCTCACGGAGCATATGTTATTCTAAATTACATAAAGCTTTATGGAGAAGGAGATATAGACGCTGCGTTACTTTTTGCTCCTTCTTATTCAACTTTACAGTTAATACTCCTACAAGAAGGTGCAGAGAAGTGTGCCAAGTGGCTCAGAGGAGAAGAAGAACTTTCCATATACGAATGCGAAACGGGAATGCATATTACCATACACAAGGATTTTGCCAAGGATATAGTGGAAAACAGCTACGAAATAATATCAGGAGGTTATGTAAATTTCCCTCAGGAAACACCGGTCAGTATAGTAATAGTTCATGGTACTCAGGATGAAATTGTGCCTGTAGAACATTCAAAGATCTTTGTAAAAAAGGTAAAAGTAAAAAAGTACATAGAAGTAGAGGATGACCACAGACTCAGCAAAAGCTTCGTTAAACTGTTATACGAAGATAGGATCTTTGAGATTTTTGATTGATAATTATCATAACACGGTAAATTCAAAAGCATATAGTTATAAACTGTGTAAGAACGAAAAAGGAGGTGTTAGTTATGTTTGAATACAGTGAAAAGGTACTTGATCACTTTTTGAACCCAAGAAATGTGGGTGTGCTTGAGGATGCCAACGCCATAGGTCAGTGTGGCAATCCTGCCTGTGGAGATGCTATGCTGTTTACCCTTAAAGTAAATCCAGAGAACGATGTGATAGAGGATGTTAGGTTCAAAACCTTTGGATGTGGTTCAGCGATAGCAGTTTCTTCACAGCTCACCGAGATGATAAAGGGCAAACCCATAAGCTACGCTCTTAACCTTACATACAAAGACATATTTGATGAACTGGGAGGACTACCACCCCAAAAGATACACTGCACTAACTTGGGATTAGAAACCCTTCATGTAGCTATAAAAGATTACCTCCTCAAACAGGGAAGGATAGAAGAAGCGGAGAAAATACCCGGTTGCTACGAAGAGGAAGAAGAAGAAAGTGGAGAGTTTGAGTTTCTGTCTACATGAACAAAAGGGCTGTTGCTCTTCTTTCTGGAGGGCTTGATAGTAGCTTAGCTGTCCACCTTCTTAAGGATCAAGGCGTTGAAATTAAGGCTTTATACTTTTACACAGGTTTTTGTATCACCGAGCAGAAAAGACGCCTTGGCCTTAAGAAGGAAAATGGACAGCAGTATGTCAATCCTGCCATCAGAGCAGCAGCCCAGCTTCAGATACCTATAGAAGTTGTAGACATATCACAAGAGTACTTTAATGTAATCCTGCATCCCAAGTATGGATACGGTAAAAATGTAAATCCGTGCGTGGACTGTAGGATTCTCATGCTAAAAAAAGCTAAAGACATTATGGAAAGAGAAGGCTACTCCTTTGTTATCACCGGTGAAGTACTTGGACAGAGACCCATGAGTCAGACGAGAGAGAAGTTAAAGCTCATAGAAAGGGAAGCTGGGCTTGAAGGTTATGTGGTAAGACCTCTTTCTGCAAAACTTCTTCCCATGACTGTGCCAGAAAAACTCGGTTGGATAGATAGAGAAAAGCTCTTAAGCATAAAGGGAAGAAGTAGAAGCAGACAGATGGAATTGGCAAAGAAGTATGGTCTTGAATATGAACAACCTGCAGGTGGTTGCTGTTATCTTACTGACGAGAACTATGCCATCAAATTTAAAGAGTCCCTTGCAGTAGATGGACTTATTACGCGCGAAGACCTTGTGCTGTTCTCTGTTGGCAGGCACCTAAGACTTCCATCTAAAACAAAACTAATAGTAGCAAGAAACGAAGGAGAAGCAAAGTTCCTGATGACTTTAAAGCATCGCTATGATTATGCCTACAGGAAAGATGGTAAAGGCACTTTTGTCTTGATAAAGGGGGATATGCCAGAAGAGGAATACCAGCTTGTGGCAGATATAGTGTCAAGATACTCAAAAAGAGAGCCATGTTATGTTATTCTTAGTATAAAGGGAGAGCAGAGGGAAATATGGGCTCAACCTATTGACAACGCTTCGCTTGATAGTTTTAAAATATACACTAAGAAAGGAGCAATGAGATGAACTTGGAAGACATAAAACCTGATGTAGTTCACGATGTAGTGGGTACCTTTTGTCCTGTACCCATAGCAGAGACCTCTAAGGTTATGAAGAGTATGAAGATAGGTGAGGTGCTTGAGCTTATAGCCGATGACCCAGGCGTGGTTGAAGACATACCTGCATGGTGTAATGCTACAGGGCAGGAATTTCTCGGCATGTACCAAGAGGACGGAGAGTACCATCTGTTTGTGAAAAAAGTAAAGGAACTATGAAGGACAGGATAACCTTTGACGCTAACCTTAAACAGCTCATTGAAGAACAACCTAAGATAAAGGAACTCCTGTATAACTGTGGACTTAAAAGGCTTGAGGAAGAAGACATAGCAGATGTGGTACTTGATAAGCTCACGCTAAAAGGATTTTTCCGTATGATGGATTTAGATGACGAAACTCAGGGACTTATATGGGAAAAGATACAACGTTTATACAGAGAAACGGAGGATCAAAGATGATGTCAGAGGAGTTTAAGCAAGTAGAGGATGTTTTGAAAAAGATAAGACCTGCTCTTAAGGAACATCATGGAGACCTAAAGCTTGTTGATATCAAGGAAGGGAATGTGTATCTACAGTTTGAAGGAGGTTGTACCGAATGTCCCATAGTTGACGCGAGCGTAAAGGATGTGGTAGACATGGCTATACGCGGAAACCTCTCTTGGGTCAAAAAGGTGGAGATACTACAACCCAGACTCCACATTGGATGAAGATATCTGGAAAGACACAGGTCTACGGTATATTGGGTTATCCTGTGAAGCACTCTCTATCCCCTGTATTTCAGAATGCTTCCTTTGAATACTTTTCTGTGGATGCTGTCTATGTGCCTTTTGAAGTAGAACCTAAGAACTTCAACACCGCTTTCTTAGGCTTGAAAGCTCTAGGAGTGAAAGGTGTAAACATTACTTTACCTTTTAAAGAAAGAGCACTTGAGCTTTGTGACCTTTTAGATGAACATGCAAAACAAATAGGTGCTGTAAACACCGTAAAGTTTGAAAACCAGATAGAAGGATACAACACTGACTGGATAGGCTTTCTCAAAGCATTAAAAGACTTGGAGGGAGACATAAAAAACAAGAAGGTGTTAGTTTTGGGGGCAGGTGGTACTTCAAAAGCGGTCTTTTATGCCCTCAGTAAGGAAGGTTGTTATGTTTATGTGTGGAACAGGACTGTTCAAAAAGCGCTTGAGTTAGCAGAAAGATTTTCCCTGCATGTGGTAAGCAATCCCGAAGATGTGCTTGATGATGTAGATATAATAGTAAACACAACCTCTGTGGGCTTATCAGAAAGGGACCCCCACCTTTTTGATTACGAGAAGATAAGAGAAAATCACACGGTTTTTGATGTTATATACAAGAGGACACCCCTTTTGGAAAAGGCTTTAGAAAAGGGTGCAAAAGCACAGGATGGACTTATCATGCTTCTTTATCAAGGAATAGAGAGCTTCAGGATATGGACTAATATGGAAGTCCCTTTGAGCGTCGTAAAGGAGAGTTTGTCATCTTATATTCTTAATTAGTCCACTATTTCTGTACCTATGCCTTCTTCTGTGAAAACCTCTAAAAGTATGGAGTGTGGACATCTACCATCTATAATATGAGCTTTTTTAACGCCTCCTTGTAGGGCTTTGAGTGCACTTTTTACCTTTGGTATCATACCACCCCTTATAGTACCATTTTTTATAAGTTCGTAGGCTTTATCTTTGTTTATTGAGGATATAACCTCTCCACTTTGGTCTTTTATACCCTCTGTATCTGTCAGGAATATGAGCTTTTCTGCCTTCATGTACCTTGCAACCTCACTTGCGACCACATCAGCGTTTATGTTGTATGCTTCTCCGCAGGAGCCTACACCGATGGGTGCTATAACGGGTATGTAATTGTTGTCCATTAAGGTCGTAAGTAAGTGGGTGTTTATACTTATAACTTGACCTACAAAACCTATATCCTCTTGAGGTACTTCAAGCCCCAACTCCTTAAAGTACCCTTCTTTGTCCAATTTCTTAGCCTTTATGAGGTTTCCATCCCTGCCTGAGAGTCCCACTGCGTATACCTGCTCACCACTGTGTTTGTTTATAAGCGCTACTATGTCTTTGTTTATATCTCCTGCAAGCACCATCTCTACTACATGCATAGTCTCTTCGTCAGTTTTTCTCATACCCCCTACGAACTTAGTTTTTATTCCGAAACTTTCTAAGGTCTTATTTATCTGTGGCCCTCCACCGTGTACTACTATCACCTTTATTCCCACATACCTAAGCAGTAGAATATCTTTTGCAAAGCTCTCCCGTAGAGACTCTTCTGTCATTGCAGAGCCTCCGTACTTGATCACAAAGGTTTTACCGTAAAACTGCCTTATGTATGGAAGTGCAGATTGGAGCGTTTTAGCCTTATATATAAGCTCCTTTATAGGCATGAGGATATTACCTCTAAGTAGTCCTTTATGCCTTCTTCAAGGGTATAGTCTGGTGTGTACCCAAGGTGTTCTTTTATTCTGGTTATATCTGCCTGCGTGTACTTCTGATAGAAGTCATAAGGACAGTCAAAGTACTCTACCTCTGTCTTTATATTTAGCTCTCTGCTTAGTATTTCCACTATCTCATTAAAACTTCTTGCTTTCCCTGTACCCACATTGAAGATACCAGACACATCCTTTTCTAATGCTAACATGTTAGCTTTCACCACATCCTTTATGTAAACAAAGTCTCTTTTTTGCTCGCCCCACTTGAAAAGTCTGGGTCTTTCTCCCGAAACAAGCTTTTTGTATATCTGGTATATCATACTTGCTGACTTGCCTTTGTAAGCTTCTCCCTGTCCGTAAACATTAAAGTATCTAAATCCTACCACCTTTATGTGGGGGTATTGTTCCATAAAGTTTGTGGCTATCCTGTCCATTAGGAGTTTGGAAAAGCCGTATATGTTTTCGGGTTTTAATTCTCCTTCCTCTCTCATGGGTGGGGGCACATTTCCGTATACACCGGCAGAAGACGCATAAATAAGTTTAGCGTTCCACAAAAGAACCGCTCTGAGCACATGTCTGAAACTTTCAGCGTTAACTTCCATCATGAGCTTTTGGTCTGTTATGGTGGTGTCCGTTATGGCAGCTTGATGAAACACCACATGAAACTCATACTCTTTTGTCATCCAGTTCCATAGCTCTGCGTCCCTCACATCCCCCGTTATTACCTCTCCTTTAAAGCCAAGTAAGTTTTTAAAATGACCAGAAGAAAAGTCATCAAGCACATACACTTTTGAGTTGGGATAGACCCTTTCTATATGTTTGGCTATATTGGAACCTATGAAACCCGCTCCTCCTGTTATAAGCACCCTCATAGCGTAGCCTCTGTAGTGCTTACTTCCTTGAGGGATTTTATGAGGCTTTCCAACTTGGCTTTTTCTGCGTTTAGTTCTTCTTCTAAGGACCTTGCCTTTTGCACTTCTTCCTGCGGTGCTTTCTTCAGAAAATTTTCGTTGCTCAGTTTCTTCTGGATGCTTTCAAGAGCTTTTATAACTTCTTGATATCTTTTAGTGTAAGAAGCTAAAAGCTCGTTGACTTTTATGCCTTCCTCTACGGGTATGAAAAACTCAAAGTCTTTATAGAAGCCCGCTACAGAGTTTATAGGTTTTTGTTCTACTTTGATAAGATCCTCAAGTCTTGCCAAGCTTAGTATGTGCTGTCTGAACTCTTCGTATTCCTCTGTGCTTGTCTTGTAATAAAGCTTTATCTTCTTTGAAGGCTCTATCCTCAGATCACTCCTGAGGGACCTTATGGCGGATATGACACCTTTTAGTTTTTCTACTTTTTCTTCTGCCTCTGGAAAAACCTCTTGTGGGTTAAATGTGGGAAACTCGCTCAGGGATATGTCCTCTTTGTAAGCTGTGGGTAGCTTAGAGTATAACTCCTGGGTTATGTAAGGCATGAAGGGATGCAAAAGCCTGAGAATTCTGTCAAACACGCTCAGAAGTACTGTTTGGACAGTTATTCTTTCCGCTTTTATCTTTGCCTCTTCTAACTTTTTTTCCTCTTCCGATAGACCTTCTTTTGGTTTTGCATAAAGCCTGAGTTTAGACATCTCTAAGTACCAATCACAAAACTCTCCCCAGATAAACTCGTAAAGAGTTTGGCTTGCTGTAGAAAATTCATATTCATGTAAGGCTAAGCTGACTTTATTTATGACTCTGTTTAGTTTAGTGAGTATCCAAAGGTCTTCGGTTCTCGGAGCTGATGCGTAGGGCATGTCCTGAAGTAATTGATTATCTATGTTCATCAGAATAAACCTTCCTGCGTTCCAGAGCTTGTTGGCAAAATGTTTGTACCCTTCAAACCTTTTTTCAGATAGCCTTATGTCTCTGCCTTGTACGGTAAGTACAGCAAGTGTAAACCTCAAAGCGTCCGCACCGTAGCGTTCTATTATATCCAAAGGGTCTATTACATTGCCTTTGGTTTTTGACATCTTCTGTCCCTTTTCATCTCGTACGAGTGCATGTATGTAGACATCTCTAAAGGGTATGTCACTCGTAAAGTAGGTCCCCATCATTATCATGCGTGCAACCCAGAAAAAGATAATGTCAAAACCTGTCACCAAAAGGTCTGTAGGATAAAGGTTCTCAAGGTCTTTGGTCTTTTCTGGCCACCCGAAAACGCCAAAGGGCCAAAGGGCAGAAGAGAACCATGTGTCCAAAACATCCTCTTCTTGTGATAAGTTTTCAGAAGAACAATGCTTACACCTTAGGACAAAGGTGTAACTTTTGGACTTGGAGTCGTACCTGTATCTGTTTCTTTTTTCTGTAAGCAGTGCCATAGGATTTAGGTCTTGAGATAAAAAGAGCCTGAGAGTGTGAGCATCCAGCCTTGTAGAGTGGTATTTGTGGAAAGCAAACTTTTTGTAAAAGTTAAGCACAGTCATCTCAGGGTGAGCAAAGGAAGGTGAGTTTAAAACCTTCTCCACCTCTTCTGGAGTAAAAGTGTAGTCTATCTTACCGTCCGCTATAAGGTTAAATATGACCTTGTCATAAACCCTATCAAAGTCATCATCTGTGAATACATTTTCTTTACCGCAGTCTTTACAGTACCATACGGGTATACGATGTCCCCACCATATCTGCCTTGATATGCACCAATCTTTCAAGTTTTCCATCCAATGCAGGTAAATCTTTTTCCAACCCTCTGGTATGAACCTCACCCTTCCTTCTTCAACAACTCTTATGGCTCTGTCTTTTATTTTTGGGTCAGAGACTTTTACGAACCACTGCACTGAAACCATGGGCTCTAAGGTAGTCTTACACCTATAGCACTTGCCTACAGCGTGCCTGTGATGCTCTACCTTTTCCAAAAGTCCCATCTGGGAAAGCTTTTCTACTATTTTTTCTCTTGCAGTGTATCTGTCAAGACCGTTAAAATCACCGGCGTTTTGGTTCATACGAGCCTGCTGGTCCATGACCTTTACAAAGGGTAGGTTATGTCTTTTACCTATCTCAAAGTCCTTAGGGTCGTGAGCTGGCGTGATCTTGACCGCTCCAGTACCGAATTCCGAAAGTACAGATTCATCCGCTATTATAGGTATCTCCGCAGATACCTCTTGGTCTGACATGGACCTTCTTTTCCAATTTACTAAGGGTAGTCTTACTTTTTTGCCGATAAGATGTTTGTATCTTTCGTCCGCAGGATGGACAGCTACAGCGGTATCTCCTAACATAGTTTCTGGTCTTGTTGTGGCAACAGTTATGTATCCAGAACCGTCTTCTAAGGGATACTTTATGTAGTAAAGTTTTCCGTCTTCTTCCTCGTGCTCCACCTCAAGGTCAGAAAGAGCGGTCATGTCTTTGGGACACCAGTTTATTATGTACTCACCCCTATATATGAGTCCATCTTCGTAGAGCTTTCTAAAAGCGTATCTGACAGCTCTTGAAAAGCCTTCGTCAAGAGTAAATCTCTCCCTTCCCCAATCGACACTGACACCAAGCTTTTCAAGTTGTTCCTTTATAGAGTTTCTAGAGATGGGTACCCACTCCCAGACCTTTTTGGTAAACTCCTCCCTACCAAGGTCTAACCTGTTTTTACCTTCTTCCTGGAGCATTTTATCCACCACATACTGAGTAGCAATGCCTGCGTGATCAAAGCCCGGTACCCACACTACGCTTTTGCCAAGCATTCTTTGCCATCTGCACATTATGTCCTGAAGAGTAGCGTTCAAAGCATGACCCATGTGGAGGGAGCCTGTTACATTAGGAGGAGGTATAACCACAGAGAATCTGTTTTCTTTGTTAGTTTCAGCTAAGTGATAGAGGGCTTTTTCTACCCAATTCTTTGAGTGTTTAGCTTCCACAATCTTATGGTTATACTCACCTATGTCTTTCATGAGTTATTTATTATAAACTTGAGCAACGCCTTTTGAGTGTGTAGTCTATTTTCTGCTTGTGTGAATATGAAATCTGCAAACCTTTCAAAAACATCCTCGGTTATCTCCTCACCTTTGTTAGCAGGCAGACAGTGCATCACCTTTACACTTTCCTTTGCATAAGACAAAAGCTCTGCGTTTACCCGATAAGGCATGAGAACCTTCAATTTTTCTTCGTTTCTTTCTTGATTCATGCTCACCCACACATCCGTGTAAACTATATGCGCATCTTTTACCGCTTCTACAGGATTTGTCGTTATGTATATACTACCCCCAGTGATCCTGCAAAGGTCTTCACCCGCCTGATAATAATAACTGCTCGGTTCGTAGCCTTCTGGGACTGCTACAACAAGATTTAGACCAAAAAGACCAGCAGCTACAAGCCAAGTATTACACACATTGTTCCCGTCACCTACATAAGCTATCTTTATGCTTCTAAGGTCTTCTTTGAAAACCTCGTAAAGAGTAAATACATCGCTAAGTACCTGACAGGGGTGAGACATGTCTGTGAGGGCATTTATCACGGGCACCGTAGAGTGTTTGGCAAACTCTTCAAGCTTTCTATGGGCATCAGTCCTTATGACTACGCAGTCCAAGTATCTGGATAAGGTTCTTGCTGTGTCTTTTAAGTCCTCACCTCTTGATATTTGAAGGTTTTGCTCTGCAAGATATATGGCATTCCCACCCAACTGGTTTACAGCTACTTCAAAAGATACCCTCGTCCTTGTGGAAGGTTTTGTGAAAAACAAACCCACATTTCTCTCCAGAAGGTATTTTTGGGTATCTTTACCTTTTTTTATGTCTTGGGTATCTAATAAAATGCGCCATCCCTCATCAGGGCTTATATCCCAAAGGTCTATAAAGTGCCTTACCATTTAAAATATTATATCCCACTTACGCGTTCTCTCTGTGCATAATGAAGTTTTATAAATTTTATAAAAATTTCTTATTGAAATCTTTTTTAAGTGTGATTAAATATTACTTAGTGAATTCTAAAGGGAGGTAAAATATGCTGAGCAGGCGAAAGTTCCTAAAAGGCAGTCTTGTTGCAACTGCAGGCGGACTTTTGGTACCTAAGTATGTTTTGGCAGCGGTGGACCCATCATTGCTTAGCACCGCGGTAAAAGAGCTTCCAGAGGGTGTTCTTGAAGAACAGGTGCTTGAAGCTCTTCCGGGCAAAAAACCCCTTATAAAGAAAACTTACAGGCCACCAAACTACGAAACTCCTGTTAAGTATTTCAACGAGATGTTCACACCCAACGATGTGTTCTTCGTGAGGTACCACCTTTCCAACATACCAGAAGTGGACGCGAAAACTTGGAAGCTTACCATAGGAGGGGATGCTGTAGAGAGACCTTTTGAGCTCACCCTTGACGATCTCAAGACCAAGTTTGAGCAGGTAGAGATAGTTGCGCTCTGTATGTGTTCCGGAAACAGAAGAGGGCTTTTCAAACCTCATGTGGCAGGTGTTGAGTGGGGATACGGAGCTATGGGTAACGCAAAATGGAAAGGTGTTAGACTTAAAGACATTTTGGAAAAGGCAGGTCTAAAAGGAAACGCCCTTGAAGTGGTAGTTAATGGTGCGGACACAGGCGTTGCAGCAGGGACACCTGACTTTGTCAAGAGCATACCCGTATGGAAGGCTCTTGATGAGAACACCATCATAGCTTACGAGATGAACGGAGAACCTCTCCCCCACTGGAACGGATTCCCCGCAAGGTTAGTAGTCCCAGGCTGGACAGCTACCTACTGGATGAAGCACATAATTTCCATAGATGTAGTTTCTAAACCCTTTGATGGCTTTTGGATGAAAAATGCATACAGAATACCCTTAGGAAAGTTTCCCATAAGGGACAGGTTTACATCCCAAGAGACCGCGGTCAACACACCTATAACGGAGATGGTAGTAAACTCTCTCATAACTAACATAAACGATGGGCAAACCTTCAGGCTTGGTCAACTTGTTGAGATCAAAGGCGTAGCTTGGGATGGTGGATACGGCATTAACATGGTAGAGATCTCCACGGACGGTGGAAAAACATGGCGTGAAGCACAGCTTGGAAAAGACTACGGGCGTTATTCTTGGAGACAGTTTACTTATGTGTTCAAACCTCCCAAAAAGGGTACTTATACAATAATGGCAAAGGCAAGCAACAAGATAGGGCAGACCCAAACCTTTGAACTCATATGGAACCCTGCAGGATACCTTCATAATGTGGTTCAAAAGATAAGCATCAAAGTTGTTTAAGGAGGTAATAACTATGAGGCGTCTTTTTGTGTTGATGGGAGTTCTTTCCGCGCTTTCCTTGGCGGGGGAAGAGAAGGTAAAGCTAAAAGATGGCGAAGGCAAAGCTCTGGTAGAAGCAAACTGCTCTGTGTGTCACAGCCTTGATTACATACAGATGAACTCTCCATTTTTAGACAAGAAGGGATGGGAAGTGGAAGTCAACAAGATGATAAAGGCTTTTGGTGCTCCGGTAAAACAGGAAGATGTCCCCAAGATAGTAGAGTACCTTACCAAACACTATGGTAAGAAAGAATAGCGAATAAAATATCTTTATGAACTTTTATGACTTGGTGGTGGTAGGTGGAGGACCTGCGGGGTCTTCCACCGCTTTTCATGCTTCCAAAAGGGGTCTCAAGGTTCTTATTCTTGAAAAGAAAAAAGTGCCACGCTTTAAGCTCTGTGCAGGATGCATATCTGGAAGAATTTCTCCTTATCTTCCTGCCGGCTGGGAGAAGCTGGTGCTCAACAGGATAAGCTCAGGTGTGCTGGGATACGCAGGAACTGAGAGCTTTGAAGTTCCTGCAGAAGAACCCATCGCTTACATCATAGACAGAGTAGAGTTTGACACCTTCCTTTTGGAAAAAGCACAGCAAGAAGGTGCACATCTTCTACAAGAGTGTGAGTTTTTTTATTTGGAGAAAGAGGGCGCAAGGTACAGGATAAGCACTTCCAAAGGGGTTTTTTACGCGGATCACTTGGTAGGGTCAGATGGATTTTATTCAAAAGTTGCTACCCTCTTGGGTTACAAGAAAAAGAAGTTTTTTAAAGCATTAGAGTTTTTTACAGAAGGTGCTCTTTTCCACAAGGTTTTAATAGACATAGGTATAGTAAAAAGAGGTTACGCTTGGATATTTCCTAAGGGCAATAATCTCAGTGTAGGAATAGCTTGCAACGGTGATTATGAACTTACCAAAACTTTGAAAGATTACGCAGAAAAAAGAGGAATTAAAAACATAACAAAAATATATGGTTGGTACATACCTTATGCAGAAAGTAATGAAGATGTCTTTTACGGAAAAGAGCGCATACTTTTAACTGGAGATGCAGCAAACCTTACAGATCCTTTATTAGGAGAAGGTATATACTACGCGTTTTGGAGCGGTAAAGTTGCGGTTGATGCTTTAGTCCTTTCTCCTTCCCACCCAACGGGAAATTACAAAACACTTTTAAAAGATTTAGTTTCAGAGCTTGTCTATGCAGGAAAGATAGCACGCCTTGGCTACAGATTCCAAAAAGTAGCTTACAGAATGGCTAAAAAAGGAGCACTTAGAACTTATTATGGACTTCTTAAGGGAAATATGAGCTACAAAGAGCTTTTCTTAAAAGGCTGGCTGGATTTTCTTAAAGAGTTTGCTTATAATTATGTGTGGAGGTAAAAATATGGACTTCTTTGGAAGGAGCGTATCACCTCTCACAGAAGAAGAGTGGAATACCTTAGAAAGTGCAATAATGGATGTAGCTAAAAGATCTTTAGTGTGCAGAAGGTTTATAAGTGTCGTAGGACCCTTAGGTTTAGGACATCAGGTAATATCCTACGATGTATTTTTAGGAGTGGAACCTGGTAGCTGTGAGGTAAGACCCGGCGAGGAAAGCGAAGTTTGTCAGCCTGTCAGAACAGGCATAAGAAAACATATAGTGCTTCCTACCATATACAAGCCCTTTAACATAAGCTGGCGCGATCTTGAGTATTGGAGACAGTTTAATCTTCCTATAGATACATCTTCAGCATCAGCTGCAGCTTTTGCCACCGCTGTAGCAGAAGACACTCTTATACTTCACGGAAACAAAAAGCTTGGTATAGAAGGACTTTTAACAGTAGAAGGTAGACAAACTATGTCCATGAGCGATTGGGAAGTGGTTGGCAATGCTTTTAACGATGTATCTTTGGGCATAGCTAAGCTTTCCGAAATGGGATTTTTTGGACCCTACTACATGGTTTTGAATCCTAAGCAGTACTTTCAGCTAAACAGGGTTTACCATAACACTGGGCTCTTAGAGCTTGAACAGATTAAAAAGGTAGTAGCAGACATATTCTACACACCCATAGTGCCAGAAGGGAAGGCTATACTTGTTTCTGCTGGTCCTCAGAACATGGACATAGTTATTGGAGCTGATATAAGCTTAGCTTATGTGGAAAGCAGCAATATGGTGCATCAATTCAGGGTTATGGAGGTCTTGGTTCCAAGGATAAAGCGACCTGGTGCTGTGTTAGTTATAGGGAAGTAAGAGCCTTCCACAGAAGGTCAGCAATTTCCTTCTTTATACTTTCCTCTTTTTCGATAACACCCGCTTGAGTGAGTAAGAATAGCCTTTCAAGAGTGCCAACAAACATAGCAAGCGCAAGTTCTGTCCTGACCTTTATAATTCCCTTTCCCTCTTCCAAAAGTTTAAGCACAGCATCTTTTGGTAGTCTTACAAACTCTTTTACTTCTTCTGCCCTAAGGTAATGAAAAAGGTCAAGGTACTTAAAAGCTTCAGGGTTTTCAAAACAAAAATTAAGGAATTCCTCAACCACCTTATAAAACTTATCCTTGTATGTTCTTTCCTCAAAGGCAGACATGAGCCTGTTATAAAACTCTTCCGAATACATGCCAAAAAGTCCTTTAACTATCTCGTCCTTACTCACAAAATGTCTGTATATAGCTCCTTCCGTTATGCCTACATCTTTAGCTATATCCTTTATAGTGGTCTCCCTTATGCCCTTCTCGGAAAAAAGCTTAAGCGCAGATTCCAGAATTCTTTTTTTGGTGTCCTTCCTTTTTACTCCCATGTTTTTATTATAATACAGATAGTAATGACTCACTTTTCTTTTAGCATTACTGGGAAAAGCTTGTCGGGAGGTTGAGCTTATGAGAGCCGTGCTTATCACAGCTACAGATACAGGCGTAGGTAAAACCTTTGTGGCTTACAACTTAGCTTACAGTCTAAAGGAAGCTGGTATAAAAGTAGGCTACTTAAAGCCTGTGGAGACAGATGTAAAAGACCTTCCTGCGGATGGAAGCCTGCTTATTAGCATAACTGAGCAGGACATAAAGGAAGCTGTACCTGTTGTTTTTTCTCTTCCTTTATCGCCTTATGCGGGTATTTTAGAGGAAGGCAAGGATTTTTCCTTAGAGAAACTAAAGCATCACTTTGAGAGCATGCTAAAAAAGTACGAGTTTGTCATAGTAGAAGGAGCAGGGGGCATTGCAGTGCCCATCAAGAAAGATTATGACTATGCAAGGCTTTCTAAAGACTGGGGTTTACCCATCTTAATAGTAGCAAGGGCTGGCTTGGGAACTATAAACCATACCTTTTTGACTTACTTTTACGCAAAAAGCATGGGTCTCAAGCTTCTGGGTATAGTGATGAACGGGTTTGAGGGTAAAGATGTATCGGAAAGGACCAACGCAAGGATAGTGCAAGAGCTCACAGGTATTAAACCTTTGGAGCTTCCTAAGATAGACGGTTTACTCCTGCCTGCAGACTCAAGGCGTGCCATTGCCAAGCTTATCGGGTTTTAGTCTGTAGTAAGCGGATATTCTCTCCACCATCTCTTTAAAATATGGTGCTGCAGCTGTGCCTCCGTATGCTAACCCCTTTGGTTCATCGACAGATATGCCGGCTACGAATTTTGGGTCCGTTGCCGGAAAGTAGCCTACAAAGTAGGCTACTACCTTATCCCTTGAGTACTTACCCGCTCTAAAATCAAATTTCTGGGAAGTGCCCGTCTTGCCAGCTATAGTAAAGTAGTTGGACCTTGCCAACTTAGCTGTACCTTCTTCCACTACTTTTATCAGGTTTTTGTGTAGCCAATTCATAACTCTCGGTGAAAAAAGTCCCTGCCTTAGGATCCGGTCCTCTTGGTAAATTTTTTTTCCTTCTTCGTCCTGAGTGTAAAGGATTATTTTAGGCTTTGGCATGTAACCAGTAGCAAGAAAAGAAAAAGCAGCACACAAGTTTAACAAGTTCACAGACAAACCTTGTCCTATACTTGAATAAAGTATGTTTGAGGGATATCTGTAGTCTGGTAGCCTTGGTTTTGTTTCTCCCGGAAGTATTCCAAAGCTGTCTTTGAAATGTATCTTCTGCATAAGCTCCTCCACATCCCTCCTTGAAAGGAATTTAGCTATCTTAACAGTTCCCACATTAGAAGACTTTATAAGCACCTGATCTAAGGTGAGCCTACCGTAGGGATGCACATCCCTTACTATCCTACCGTAAACCTCAGTTTTTCCGTGCTCACCATCTACAGTGTAGTTCTCAGATATGTAGCCTCTATCCAAAACCATACCTAAGAAGAAGGGTTTCATCACAGATCCCAGTTCAAAGAGGTCCGTAATTACAAAGTTCCTCCTTTCCCAAGGTTTGTACTTGCTGTAGTTGTTAGGGTCATAGTACGGATAAGTGGTCATGCCTAAAATATCCCCACTTTTGACATTCATGATAAGTATGGCAACTTTCCTGGGCTTCCAATCTTTCACTATCTTATCTCTTATATCTTCAAGTATGCTTTGAACCCCCAAATCTATGGTAGTGTAGACTGTTTTTGACCTGAGAGCTTCTGCATAAGAGTAAGGCTCCAAAGCTAGCCTACCTTCTGGAGAGAAAAGGAAGGGTATCTTCTGCCCTTTCTTACTTAGAAGGTCGTTTAGCATGTACTCAAGCCCTTCAAGACCTGTACCGTCATCCCCAGAAAAACCTATGAGATTGCTTGCTAAAGAGCCGTGTGGATAAAACCTTTTAAAATCTTCCTGAACACCCACATACTTAGAATTGTCCGTATCTTTTATGACGCCCCTTATGTAAGGCAGAAGACTCTTATCCACTTTTCTGACAAGCCATACAAATTTTTTTCCTGAATTTAACTGCTCTAAGATCTTCCTTTCGGGCACACCTGTTGGAGCAGAAAGCCTGCTGGCAAGTTCCTCTTTATTTTGGACATACTTGGGAAAGGCATACACAGAGATAGTGGGAATGCTTATAGCAAGGTCGTTACCATTTCTGTCTTTTATTGAACCTCTGTATGTAGGTATGTCTACGAGCGCAACCTTTGGAAATCTCTCAGCGATCCTTCTTACATATTCTGTCCTTCCTATGAGCTGAATGTAAGCTATCCTTAGAAAAAGCACAAAAAAGCCCAAAAAAACTAATAAAGATAGGAATAATATCTTTGAGTTTTCCTTCTTAAGCTCTCGCATAACATAGCTGGATGAATTCCTTGAAAATGTTCTTTGCATCGTGGGGTCCTGGCGAAGCTTCTGGGTGATACTGAACGCAGTATATGGGTAAATACTTATGTCTGAAACCTTCCAAGGTATTGTCCAACAGGTTTATATGGGTGATCTCTACATCTTTTAGGCTTTCTGGGTCAACCGCGAAGTTGTGATTTTGGGCAGTTATCTCTATGTGCCCGTCCCTTAGGTCTTTTACGGGATGGTTTCCTCCGTGATGTCCAAACTTGAGCTTGTATGTCTTACCCCCCAGGGCAATCCCTATTATCTGGTGTCCAAGACATATACCCATTATGGGTTTTTCCTCCATAAACTCCCTTACTATCCTTATGCCGTCCAGTACCTTTACAGGGTCCCCAGGACCGTTGCTAAGGAGTATAGCGTCTGGGTCTATTTCTTTTATAAGCTCACGGGCACAATAGGGGGGGAGAACCACAAGCCTTGCACCTTCGCTCACAAGCCTTCGGAGTATATTTCGCTTTATGCCAAAATCTACCACCGCTATAATGGGTTTCTCTGAGTCCCCTCTTGTATAGCCTTTATAAAGGTTCCAATCTCCTTCGTTCCAGTAATAAACTTCCTTTGTGGCTACTTGTTCCACCAGGTCCTGCTCTGAGATGTCTTTAAGGTTTCTTGCTTTATGCACTAACCTTCTTGGGTCCTCTTCTTTTGTGGATATTACACCTCTTACAACACCCTTTTCCCTGATCCTTTTAACAAGAGCCCTTGTGTCTATGCCTTGAATTCCTACTACACCGTTCTCTTTTAGGTACTCATCAAGGCTCTTTTTAGCTCTCCAATTGCTGTAAAATGTGGAAAGTTCTTTTATCACAAAACCGTTTACCTGAACTCTTCCGGATTCCACATCCTCATCGTTTACTCCACAGTTGCCCATCTGTGTGTAGGTCATGACTACTATCTGACCTTTGTAAGATGGGTCTGTGAGTATCTCTTGATACCCAGTCATGGATGTGTTGAAAACTACTTCCCCTTCTGCTTCTCCTTCCGCACCGAAGGAATATCCTACAAAGTATGTCCCGTCTTCAAGGGCAAGAATCGCTCTTTTCATAGCTTTTCCCAACGGAGAGGGCGGGATTCGAACCCGCGGTAGGGCTTTTAACCCTACAACTCCTTAGCAGGGAGCCGCCTTCGACCTCTCGGCCACCTCTCCTGCGCTTTATCAAGTTGCGGGGGCGGGATTTGAACCCGCGACCTTCGGGTTATGAGCCCGACGAGCTACCAGGCTGCTCCACCCCGCGTAATGTCTTAAATTATTATAGGTTTATAGCTCTATTAAGTCAAGGTTTATTTCTGAAAGTGGCTGACCAGTACCTTTTTCAACAGCTACTATGTTTTCAAGTCTTACACCAAACTTTCCCGGTACATATATACCCGGTTCTACGGTAAAAACCATACCTTCCTCTATAAGTTTTCTGCTGTCTTTTCCTTTATAGTAGACCCTTGGATACTCGTGTATGTCAATACCTACACCGTGTCCTGTGGAGTGGTTAAAAAGCTTTCCATAGCCTTTCTTTTCTATGTGTTTCCTTGCAGCTTTATCTACTTCTCCTAAGGTGTTGCCTACTTTTACCTTTTCAAGAGCAAAAAGATGAGCATCCTTTACTGTGTTATATACCTTTTTAAACTCCTCGTCTGCCTTACCTATAAAGATGGTTCTTGTAAAGTCAGTGCAGTATCCCTTCCAGATCAAACCCATATCTATGAGAAGGTTTTTACCCACTTCTATTTTGTTGTAGGATGTTTCCCAGTGAGGAACTGCAGAATGCTCACCGCACGCAACTATAGCAGGAAAACTCTCTCCGCTTGCACCTACTGTGAATATCTCCTGAACTATAAAAGCCCTAAGTTCCATCTCTGTCATACCGGGCTTTATAAACTCTAAAAGCTTTCTGTATATGTTGTCGCTCTTTTTGACGCCCTCTTTCATGATACTTATTTCCTCTGGGGTCTTCATGGCTCTAAAGTAAGAAAGAAATCCAGAAAGTCCTATCCACTTGATGCCTTTTGTCTTCAGCGCCTGCCTGAACTCACAGCTTACCCTATCCTTCTCGTAGCCTACCCTTTTGATGCCCATATCTTTGAGAAAGCTTTTTATATACTTTACTGCACTACCCTCTATAAGCCTCACATCCCAATGGGTTAGTTCCTTTTTTGCCCTCTCGTAATATCTCCCGTCAGTAAGAAGATGATGACTATCTGGGGTAATTACAAGGTAAGCATGCGTTGACTTAAAACTAGTAAGATAAAAAACATTAGATGGGGAGCTCACCAAAAAGGCGTCAAGCCCACTTTTTTTTATAAGTTCTTTTACCTGCTTGAGCTTCATCTCAAACCAAGAAGTTTTCTATACTTAGATACTGTTCTTCTTGCTATGTCTATGCCTCTTTCTTTTAGCATAAGTGCCACTTTACTGTCACTTATGGATATATTTTCCTGCAGTACTTCTTTTATGACTCTCATTACCTCCTCTTTACTCATACCGCTTTTACTCTCTTTCACGAAGAAAAATCTTAAAGGGTAGATCCCTGCAGGTGTGTTTGCATATTTGGAATTTACCAATCTACTAACTGTGGACATGCTTATACCCACATTCTGGGATATTTCTTTCAATGTTAGAGTCTTTAAAGGTTTTCCTCTCAAAAGGAAATCTTCTTGCCTCTGAACTATGGATTTGCCTATTTCTCTAAGTAGTCTCCTTCTCATCTCCAATATGAGCCTTAGATTTTTTGCTCTTCTGAGCTTTTCCTTTTGCACCTCGTTTTGAGCTGGCTGGTCTTCTTCTATATGAAGATCTATAAAATCCTCCTGAATAAAAATGTACCAGTCTTTTCCATCATGTTCCAAAACTAAGTCCACGGTTCCTGTTCTCTGAAAGGCAGGCTCACCTCCTAAGGGTTTTAGCCGAAGGCGCGGGATGATCTCTTTTATCTGAGGGTCCGCATGGCCTGTTTTTATAGCTTCCATCACACTGTTTTCAAGCCAAACGTCCTGGGGATACATCTCCTGCAATTGCACTCTTATGAACTCTTCGAGATTTTTGGAAGCTATACCTACAGGTTCTAT
>JAPYWJ010000039.1 GCA_028276405.1 Hydrogenobacter sp. | reverse complement strand
CATCCATTGCCTGTGCTATTCTTTGGAACTTCTGGGTGCTTGCGACTTACTTATTTTTGTTATTTCTGTCTGGTATCTTGCACTATAGCTACGCTAAGGGGTCTGGTAGATTTTTAGAACAGCCTTCATGGAGTCTTGAAATTCTTCTTTGGATAAGTATATTTATACAACAAGAGGATGTCAAGCGCGGAAAAGGTAGAAGAAAGGGTAGATTTGGGCAGTTTTGATGAGGTCTTTTATGCCGTAGTAGGGCGTGCTGACGAAAATCTTAAGTACTTCTCTCAACTGTTTGATGTGAAGATGTTAGCAAGAGGTACAGAGATCACCATCAGGGGAGAAGAAGACAGAGTAAAGCAGGCATACGACTTTATAAGAAGCATTATAAAGGAGCTCAGATCCCATCCCATGACTGCACAAGAAGTTAGGGAAAGGGCAAAAGAGTATGTGAGCAAAGCTGTTCCTCAGGAAGATAAAGAGAACATCATCTTGATGACTCACAGAAGGAAAGCCATACTGCCCAAAACTCGCACGCAGAAGATATATGTAGATGCCATAAAAAACAATGATGTAGTTTTTGGTATAGGTCCCGCAGGGACAGGAAAAACATACTTAGCTATGGCTATGGCTCTTGCTCATCTAAAAGAAAACAAGGTTAACAAGATCATACTCACAAGACCTGCTGTTGAAGCTGGAGAAAAGTTGGGCTTCCTGCCTGGTGGCATAGCGGAGAAGGTAGACCCGTATCTTAGACCCCTTTACGATGCTCTTTATGATATGGTAGATTACGACAAAGCCAGTTATATGCTTGAGAGGAACATTATAGAGATAGCACCTCTTGCCTTCATGAGAGGAAGAACCCTCAACGATGCTTTTATAATCCTTGATGAAGCACAAAATTCTACCAAAGAACAGATGAAGATGTTTCTTACCCGTATAGGCTTTGGCTCCAAGGTAGTCATCACGGGAGACATAACGCAGATAGACCTTCCCAAAAGGGAACATTCTGGACTAGTGGAAGCTATAAAGGTGCTTCAGGGTATAGAAGGTATAAGTTTTGTATGGTTTACAGAAGAGGATGTGGTAAGGCATCCCATAGTTGCGAGGATAATAAAGGCTTATGAAGAATTTGAAAGGTCAAAAGAAGAACAGGATACAGATAAAACTGCACAAGAGGATAAGCGTACATAAGAGCTGGGTTGAAGGAGTATGCCATCGTATAGCTCAGATCCTTGACCTTAATAAGGTTGAGGTGAGCGTTTTCCTCACGGATGATAGTACCCTTCAAGAGCTAAACCGGACTTACAGAAACAAAGATAAACCCACAGATGTGTTATCTTTCCCCATAAAGGAAAAGGTAGGGCAGTGGTTCATCCTTGGAGATATAGTGATATCAGTGGAGACCGCTAAAAGACAGGCAGTCTGTGCTGGACATTCTCTTCAAGAGGAGTTAAAGCGACTTTTAGTTCATGGCTTTATCCACCTTATGGGATACGATCACGAGCTGGGGGGTGAAGAAGAAAGAAAGTTTTTCAGTTTGGAAGAGTATGTGTTGAAAAACCTTTTGGAATATACTTAAGGTATGCTTAAAGGTTATGGACTTTTTGTGATATCTTCGTTGATCTTTTTGGCTGTGGTCATAGTGGGTCTCTTTCACCTTGAAGAAAGAGGCTTTTTCTATTATGTGATTTTGTTCTTTGCAGGAGGACTCTTTGGTTTATCTACCCTGCAGTTGGTTTTTGGCGCTCTTATGGACCTTCTCAGGGACTACAGAAAGTACAAAAACCCTTTGGACTTTCTTTATGACTTTTTCTCTTCTCTGAAGCTTGCCATATTCTTGATGGTTTCTTTGGGTATACTTTCTATGCTTGGTTCTACATACATACAGCAAAACCAACCCTTAGGCTTTTATCTTGACAGATTCGGTGCTGATATAGGGTTGTGGTTTTGGAAGCTTTGGCTTACAGATGTTTTTCACTCTTGGTACTACATAGCCTTCATAGTACTTCTTGCAGTTAATCTTATAGTATGTTCCATTAAAAGGCTCCCAAGAGTGTGGATACAGACCTTTACCAAAGAGAGATTCCAAAAGTTGGACGAACACACGCAAAAGCATCTAAGACCCATTAAAATACACATAAACCCATCAAAAGAGAAAGTCTTCTCTTTTTTGAAAAAACACGGTTTTAAGGTTTATGTAGATGAATCTGATGAAAAGGTCTATTTTTACGGAGAGAAAGGAAAATATTCGCGCTTAGGGGTTTATGTGGTTCACATAGGCTTGTTGGTAATAATGGCAGGTGCGCTTATAGATGCCCTTTTTGGCATAAGGGGCTCTGTTATAGTGCCAGAAGGTTCAAGAAGTGATACTCTTCTGCTTGGGTCTAATGATAAACAGTTGAGGCTGCCTTTTCAGATAGAGCTGGAAAAATTTAGGATAGTTACATACGGTGAAGAAGCCCAAAGAAAAGGAAAACCTATTAATACACCTTTTAAGGACGATGTGGCAAGCTACGAAAGTGATATACGCATCATCAAAGATGGCAAAGTAGTCTCAGAAGGCACTACAGCAGTAAATTCTCCCTTTGACTTTGGTGCTTACAGAATATTCCAGGCAACATACGGACTGACGGGCGAAGCTGGTGTAGTAAAGCTCGTAGTGTTTGACAAAAACAAGGTATCAAAAGATCCCCAATCTGCTCTGTTAGGTGAGGTGGAGCTAAAAGCGGGCAAAGTCAGTGAATTTAAAGACATGCTTCTTTCCATAGACAGATCCACTCTCAACATAGAGGACGAGCAAGCGGGTATGAGAGGAGACCTAAAGCCTGCTCTGATAGTTAAGGTTCTTTTGAATCATAAGTCTTACGATGTGCCTGTGGTTTACTCACCCGAACTTACTCTTCTTGCTTACACTCAACTCAAAGAGCTTAGGGATTTTCCTTATGTCTTTTTCATGTCTGATTTTAGACCGAGGTTTTTTAGCGGTTTTCAGGTGTCTCATCAGCCGGGCACCTTCCTAATATGGTTTGGTTCTCTTTTAGTCGTTGGTGGTATGCTGGTAGCTTTTTATACTATTCACAGGAAGGTGTGGATGAGATTAGAAGGTGATACACTTTGGGTAGCCTTTTGGTCCCATAAGCTAAAAGAAGACTTTAGAAAAAACTTTATAAAAGCTCTGGAGGAGTTAAAACATGAAGGTGCTCATAATGGAAAAGAACTTGATTATGCTTAGCAGGATAAAAAACAGTCTATCTGGACACGAAGTTAATGCTAATGCTGAATATTCAGGCGAAGATGTGGTCTTTATAAACGCTGAAGCCTTCCCTGTGGATAAGATAAAAGAGCTAAAATCAAAAGGTGCAAAAGTAATAGCGTACTGTAGTCATAAAAACTTAAAACTTCAATCAGAAGCAAGGTCTGCGGGAGCAGACCTCGTAATACCTAACAGTCAAGTGGTTGATGCTGGACGCATTTTGGATAGGGTAAAACCCTAAAGGTTAGCTATGATCACTATCATATCCATTTCTAAAAGTACAGCCATTAAAATGATTGTTATGAGCGTAAGGCATAAAACAAGAGAGTATATAGAGCATCTTTTCAGGGAATTGAAAAAATATGCGCAAAGTGGAGAATATACCATTTTTAACATATACGCAAAAGGAGAATTAGAACTACAAGAGCTTGAACTTGTTGATGTAAAGGTGGATTTTTCTGATGCAGAAAGCGTTAAAAGGTTTTTGGACAAAACAACAAGGGAAACCTTAGAGGGAGAGGTAAAAGGGTTAAAGCTCGTAGCTATGGTTATTGATAAAGGTGATGATTACATTTTCTCCTCTCAAGTGGAGCTCGATGAGAGCATTAAAGAAAGTATCAAAGAGAAGATAGAGCAGTTAAAAGAAGAATGATAAGCGTTATCCTGCTTTCCGCAGGAGAAGGAAAACGTTTTGGAAAAAAGAAACAGTTTGTGGAACTCTGTGGTAAGCCCATGTACCTCTATTCCCTTGAGAAAGTAGTAGGTAGGTTTGACGAAGTTATCCTTGTGCTTCCAGAAGAAGATATGGACAAGGTAAGACTGCCAGCAGGAGTTCAAAAGGTAAAGGGTGGCAGAGAAAGACAGGACTCAGTGCTTGAAGGTTTGCTTGAGGCTAAAGGGGATGTAGTGATTATACATGACTGTGCACGACCACTTGCCCATGTAGAGCTTTTCCTTAAGGTATCTAAGCTTGATGCGTATCATGGAAAGATAACTGCAGTGCCGGTCAGAGATACTCTAAAGGAGGTGGCAGAAGGGATGGTGCTTAGAACCATAGATAGGACTAACATGTGGCTTTCTCAGACACCTCAAGCTTTTGATAGAAGGGTGCTTCTTGAATGCCATTTTAGAGCCAGGAACGAAGGCTTTTATACAACTGATGACGCTGCCCTCTTAGAGAGGTATGGCTACAGGGTGGGGGTAGTAGAGGGTTCTCTGTGGAATTTGAAGATCACTTATCCAGAAGACTTACTCTTGGCTGAAAAGCTTTTGGAAAGTATGAACATAGGCATTAAGGAAAGTAGTTGACATGCCACAGAAAAGGTTATCAGGTATTTAAAAGACACCTGATAGAGATAACCCATGATGGTGCTACCCAAGAACCACAAAAATCCGTAAAAAAAGTGAAAAATACCGAAGGCTTTTCCTCTTGCTCCTGGTGGCGTGAGCTTGGCTATAGCTGACCTCATTATGGATTCCTGAATACCCATACCTAAGCCCCACAGAGCTATTCCTAAGAAAGCAAAGATGGAGCTTGAAGAAAAGACAAACAGTGGGTATGCAGAAGCAACGAAAATACCAAGCATTAGTGCATAGAACCCTATCCTATCAAAAAGAATGCCAAAAAGGAGGGCAAAAACAGCATCCACTCCCATGGCAACCGCATAAACGAGGGGTATCCATCCGTCTGGCACAGAAGTACTTTGCTTAAGATGGTAAGCTAAAAGAGCGAAATCTGCATACCCCATAGCAACAAATCCGCTTGCAACTACATACATAAAGAAATGGCTTTTTAAGTGATCCCCTTCTTCTTGCTCCTCTTTAACCACACTGTCTGTATATATGAGTTTTGTATATATGAGGGTCAAAAGGGCTATAAAAGCAGGCACACATAAAAAGATAAAAGCAAAGCGGTAATCTCCACTGGCAAATAGTACTACACTCACCAAAACGGGACCAGAAAGAGCTCCCATCTGATCAAAAAACTCGTGTATACCAAAGCCAAGACCATGACCCATCTTCTTTGTAGCAAGGGAAATAAGCACGTCTCTTGAGGGCGTCCTTATGGATTTACCTATCCTTTCCGTAAGAACTAAAAAACTAGCCCAGTGCCAGCTGGGAACTAACGCAAGCAACGGTACAGAAAAGAGGTTTATGACATAGCCTGCTATGGCGATGATCCAGTAAAACTTCGTCCTGTCTGCTAAGTATCCAGATACAAGTCTTAAAGCGTAGCCCAAAAACTCACCAAGACCAGATATAAAACTAATCACAAAAGCGCTCGCACCCAAAAGGGACATGTAAGGACCTATGATGCCTCTTGCCCCTTCGTAAGTCATGTCCGCAAAAAGGCTTACCACACCAAAAAGAAGGACTATCTTATAGGCTTTCCTTTTAAGCGCTCTATCTTCCATTAACCTTCCTTAAAACATCTCTTATTATATTGGGTAAAGAGCTTATTTTTGAGTTTTTTAGGATACAATGCTTGGTATTGCCGACTGCCCTTAGTTCTTCTTCAACACACACTTGGTAATCAAAAGAAAAAGTAAACCTGTCTATGTGAGATAGGCTCACCTTTATAAGCATCTCCTCGTCGTAAAAAAGAGGTTTTTTGAACTCACAAAAAGCGGATAGAAGGACTACTTCATAACCTTCTTCCCTTAGCTTAGAATAAGGAAGTCCAAGAGAACGAAGTAAATCACCTCTGGCTTCCTCAAAATACCTAAAATAGTTAGAGTGATGGACTATCCCCTGAGCGTCCGTTTCGTAGAACTGTACGCGTCTTCTGTATATATGCGTCATGGGTATTCTCTCAACAAGGCTTCTATGCGTCTTCTTGTTTCCTGCACAAGCTCTTCGTAGGACATGCCTTGCGGAAGTATTGGCTCTCCAAAAACCACCTTTATCTTTTTTGGTTTTGGGAGTTTATCCTTTAGGGACATGGACTCGTAAGTACCTATTAGAGCTGTGGGTACTACTGGAATGTCAAGTTCTTTGCTCAGTATGGCAAAACCTTTTTTAAAGGGTAGAAGTTTTCCGTCTCTTGTTCTTGCACCTTCTGGGAATATAACCGCCACCTTGCCTAACCTCAGTGCCCACGCTGTTTTTTGGAGAGATGCTTTTAGCTTTTTGTCCAAGTTCACCGTAATAACATGTGCTAACTTTCCGAAAAGAGAAGTGAGTGGATTTTTGAAATAACCTTCTTCACCCAAAAAGTAAGTTTCTTGCGCTACCCTTTCAGGAAGCGCACAAGCCAACACAAAGCCATCAAGATAGCTCGCATGATTTACCGCCAATATGAAAGGAGGTTTAGGTAAGTCTTGGACCTTTTTCACTTCTAACCTGTTATACAGCTTAAAAAATGCGCAAAGGATAAGTCTTCCTATCCTGAATATGAGTGGATGGTGTTCCAGCTTGTAAGGTGGTGAGGCTCTGAGTATGCTCCCCCAATCTACCTGAGCCATTTGCACTCTTTCCTTCTTTTCGGATATGAGCTTTAAAAGGTCATAAAGGAGGCTATGATGGAGCAGGTCTTCTTCCTCTAACCTAACACCAAAAGCTGTCTCTATAAAGCTAAGAAGTTCTACCTTGGCAAGGGAATCAAGCCCTAAATCTATTTCTATGTGATCAGAAGGTTTTGGCTCTTTACCAGACAGCCTATGTATAAATTCAGAAAGAGTTAACCATTCGGGTGTGGAAGGTATGTCTATCTTACCTTCTTCTTTTAGTTCTTCTGTTAATGTGTATAGCTTTGGAAGCAGGAATCTTCTAAGTTTTCCCAGTCTGGTTTTTGGAAGCTCTCTGTCAATAAGTTTAAAGCCTGTTATTCTTTTCCACTCTGCCAGCTCTCTGTTTACCTTGTCTATGATATTCCACTTTATGTATTCCTTTATGTTAAGGATACCTCTCTCTTTGAGTTTTTCAAAGTCTGGAAAAATAAGAGCGTGCAAAGAACCATCTACTTCTAAAACCCCAACCTCTTTTATAAGATCACTCTTAGTGAGTATGAGGTTTTCTATCTCCTCTGGGTTTACCTTTTTTCCTCCAGACAGAACTATTAGTTCTTTCTTTCTGCCTGTTATGTAAAGGTAGCCTTCCTGGTCCATGTAGCCAAGGTCTCCAGTTAGAAGCCAACCATCTTTGAAAGCTCTTTGGGTCTCTTCTGGCTTTTTAAAGTAGCCCAGCATCACATTCACTCCGCGCACCATAACTTCTCCGTCTTCTGCTATTTTCACATGGACTTCTTCTATGGGGACACCCACAGAGCCGAGCTTTATCTTCCAAGGTGGATTAAAGGACACTATGGGTGATGTCTCGGTAAGCCCATAACCTTCCAAAACAGTAAAGCCTAAGCTATCAAAAAAACTTGCTGTTTCTAACGGTAGTTTTGCTCCACCACTTACCAAAAATCTCAGGTATCCTCCGAAGCTCTTGTGAACTTTCCAAAAAATAAGCTTTCTTACACTTTTGGGTAATTTGCCGGATAGCTTCAGAAGTATTTCCCCCACTTTGACTTCTGCTATTCTCTCTCTTATCCTCTTCTCCAAAAGCTGGTAAAGCCTTGGTACTCCTACAAGAATAGTAGCATGGTAATCTTTCATTGCTTTAAGCAACTCTTCTGAGCTGAGTTTCTCTATGAACACAACTGTAGCACCTATGTGGAGGGGTACCAGGAGGGTGGTCATAAGTGGATAAGAGTGGTGAAAGGGTAGTAGAGCTAAAGTTGTATCTCTTTTAGTTGCTATACCGAGTTTTTCTATAGCCTTTATGTTAGAAAGGAGGTTTTTAAAACTTAACATGACACCCTTTGGTCCTCCCGTAGTGCCTGATGTATAAAGGATAAGGGCATTATCATGTATATGCCAAGTATAGAACTGCTCAAGTTTTCCACCTTCTAAAGAGAGTTGGTCAAAATTAAAAAGTTGAGGTCTTATGCTCATATTTTCAAGTGCTTTTAAGAGATTAGCCTGCGTTGTGTTGGAAAAACACACCGCAGAAGGCTCTGTTTCTTTAAGTATATACCGTATATCCTCTGGCGAGGACATGAAATCTATGGGAACAACCACTCCACCCCTTTGCCAGACGGCGTAAAAGGCATACACCCACTCGGGGCGGTTTTCTGATATGATGGCTACTTTTTCACCTACTGCTGTGTCTAAAAGGTAGGCAAAAGATTTTATATTATCGATAAGCTCTTTGTAGGTTATGCTTTTATCTCTGTGTATTAACGCGGTTTTCTTCCAATCTCTTAACTTTGGGACTACACTACCCTTCTGTAGGTCAAGCTCCATTAAAAGCTATTTTAAGCCTTGAACTGGCAGTTTTCTTCGTCTATGGTAGAGTAAAGGGGTCTTACCTTTCCCTCCGGTGTGGTATCCGCAAAGTCTCTGGGAACACCAAGCTCCTCTATACAGTGCACCAGATCGTGGTAAAACTCCGCTACTTTTACGAGTCCAGTTATCTTACCCACCTCGTTAAAAGCCCTTATCTTATCTGTAGCCTTGCCCTTACCCCTCTCCACTATGGCACCAGCATGACCAAAGGACACACCTTCTAAACCTTCCTGAAACCTTCCTGCAACGAAGGCTGCTACAGGTTTGTTCCATCTTCCTTTTTCCCATAACCTTAGTATGGTTTGTGCAGCCTCTTCTTCGTAAGATCCACCTACTTCACCCTGTATAATCACAGCCTTTACATTAGGATCATCCGCCATGTTTTCTATAGCATCTGCAAAAGTGGTGCAGGATATGACATCTCCTCCCAAAGCTAAAGCCATATACACGCCCCAACCCCTTCTTTTGAACATCTCAGCAGTGGTAGTGGTAAGTCCACCGGATTTAGAAAGGATAACCAAACCACCATCCGCATAGGCTATGGAAGGATCTTTCCCACCTATAGCTCCTATCCTTGCTGGTATGCGCGGAACTATACAACCCAGCGATGTGGGACCTACTATGATGACACCCCTCTCCTTAGCGTAGTGATAAAAGTAAACGGTGTCCCTTATGGGAACATGCTCTGTTATTATGAATATCACCTTTATGCCCGCATCTACGAGCTCTATGACTGCATCTTTTACAGATGCTGGAGGCACATAAACTATGCCTGTGTTTATACTCGGATGCTTACTAAGAGCTTCTTTTACCGTATTGTATACAGGAACTCCCGCTACTTGAGAACCACCTTTTCCGGGGGTGACGCCCGCTAATATAAAGCCCGGATATAGAGCTTCTGATTCGGATACTACCTGAGAAGCTTCCCTTCCCGTTATACCCATGACTATGATCTTGGTTTGGTCATTTAAATAAACAGTCCCTGTGTTCCATGTTCTTTCCATGCGAGCCTCCTAAGATCATTATAACCCAAACCGTAAAAGATCATATGAGGCTGTTCTAAAAATCCTTCATCGGGACGCCCCTCCAACCTCTAAAGGAGCTAACCTACTCCTCACCCTATCCCATACCCCTTCCACCAACACTGGCTTCAGAGGAGAAAGGTCTCTTGGCAAGACCTTTCCAAGGATAGGCAAAAGGAGGGCTACCCTCAGAACTTGCCAAGCGGATTGAGAGACTTTTTTGGTCTCTCCCCGCTCGGAATTCCTTCCATCGGCTCCCTCACAGGAACTTAGCTCACTCTGAAGGCTTTGTATGAGATCAGCTAAAAGCTTCTTTGCATACTCTACATTCTTTAGTTCGCTTTCTAATCCATTACTCTTATATTCGTTGGTTTCCTTCTTTATAAGTTCCGTAAGTTTCTCTTCTCTCTCTTCATATCTTTTCAAAGCAAACTCCAAATATGCTTTGTCTTTTATCAGTCTTTCGTAATTCTCAGGTGTGTCTTCTCTGAAACCTAATGCCCTTCTCCCTATCACATATGCGGATGCTATGTCTTTGTCTATGTTCAACTGCGGTGCATACTTTAGCATTCCTATGATTGATGTGTAAGCAGGATGGACCTCTATTACTTCCACTCCCTTTAACATCGCAACCCTTTTAATCTTCTGCAAAAGCTTTTTGGCGTTCCAGTGATGAAGTCTTTTCCTTAGCTTGGCTTTCCCATCTCCACGCATTCCTTTTTTGAGTTTCTTTAGGTTCTCTATGGCTATGGCTTTGTCTTTCTCAATAGCTAAATCTACTACTTTGTGTGCCAATATCCATTCCTCATTGTCTTTGCTATTTTTGGAGAGTTCCAAAAGGTGATGTAAGTTGATAGTCTGATAGCTTACTAATTCTCCAGTTTT